>NZ_JBWCCN010000019.1:0-183494 GCF_056279485.1 Pseudomonas sp. TE12508
GTTTCCCCATGTGAGAGTAGGTCATCGTCAAGATTAAATTCCGAAACCCCTATCTGCGTATGCAGGTAGGGGTTTTGTTTTGCCCGCAGGAAAGTGCCGTGCTGGCTATTTTGGGTAAAGCTGCATTGTTCATGAAGTTTCGGGAGAACGGGCGCTAAAGTATCCATGCCGTTTTTGGAATGGTGCAGCCCTTTTGCACGGGCTGATTTCAAGCCTACGAATCGGCACCTCCTCTACAGTCAAAGAGCTGCTGCAGAAATGCCTGAACCGATACCAATCAAGGACCACGAAAAAGAGACGCGCCTGGTCAATAAAAGACTGATGGCCTGCGCCTTGTTCGTCGTTGCTATCACCTGCGCGCTGGTGGTGCGGCTGTATGTTCTGCAAGTGGTCGAGTACGACTACCACTCGACGATCTCCGAAAACAACCGTGTACACGTATTGCCGATCGCTCCTACCCGCGGGCTGATCTACGACCGCAACGGCGTGCTTCTGGCGGACAACCGGCCCAGTTTCAACCTGACCATCACCCGCGAACGCGCCTCCGACGTCAAAGAAGAGCTGGATGAGGTGGTCAACCTCCTGCACCTGCCAGATGAAGACCGCACACTGTTCGACAAGGCAATGAAGCAGGCTCGACACCCCTTCGTGCCCGTCACCTTGTTCTACGAACTCAGTGAAGAACAGATCGCCGTGCTGGCGGTCAACGAGTTCCGTCTGCCAGGGATCGACGTAGAGCCACAGTTCGTTCGCCACTACCCGATGGGCGCACACTTCGCACACTCGATCGGCTACGTCGGCCGAATCAACGAGAACGAATCCAAAGCCCTGGATACGGTGGAATACCGTGCCACCCAAACCATCGGCAAGACCGGCATCGAGAAATTCTACGAGCCCGAGTTGCACGGCCATGTGGGTTATGAAGAAGTCGAAACCAACGCTCAGGGCCGCGTGCTGCGAGTGCTCAAACACACCGATCCGATCCCCGGCAAAAACATCGTTCTGAGCCTCGACGTCAAACTTCAGGAAGCTGCCGAGGAAGCCTTGGGTGATCGTCGCGGTTCGGTTGTCGCTCTCGACCCGTCGACCGGCGAAGTGCTCGCGATGGTCAGCAAGCCAAGCTTCGACCCGAACCTGTTCGTGACCGGCATCAGCTTCAAGGAATACGCGGCGCTACACGATTCCATCGACCGGCCGCTGTTCAATCGTGTACTGCGTGGGCTCTACGCGCCGGGCTCGACCATCAAGCCGGAAGTGGCTATTGCCGGCCTCGACGCCGGGGTGGTCACTGCGCAGACCCGCGTCTTCGATCCGGGTTATTACCAACTACCGGATTTCGATCATAAATACCGTAACTGGAACCACAGTGGCGATGGCTGGGTGGACATGGACGCGGCGATCATGCGCTCCAACGATACTTACTTCTACGACCTGGCCCACAAGCTGGGTATCGATCGCCTGCATGACTACATGGCCATGTTCGGTCTCGGCGAGAAAGTCTCGCTGGACATGTTCGAAGAGTCTGCCGGTTTGATGCCATCGCAAGCCTGGAAGCGTGCCACGCGCCGTCAGGCATGGTTCCCGGGTGAGACCGTGATCCTCGGCATCGGCCAGGGTTACATGCAGGTCACGCCGCTGCAGCTGGCCCAGGCGACTGCACTGATCGCCAACAAAGGTGTCTGGAACCGGCCGCACCTGGCCAAGACCGTGGACGGTGTTGCACCAGTGGATGAGCATCCAATGCCAAACATCCTATTGAAAGACCCGCGTGACTGGGAGCAGGTCAACCACGGCATGCAGATGGTGATGCACGATGCTCGCGGGATTGCTCGAGCGGCAGCGGCGGGGGCTCAGTACCGCATCGCCGGCAAAAGTGGCACCGCGCAAGTGGTGGCAATCAAGCAGGGTGAACGCTACAACCGGGCTAAAACCCTGGAGCGCAACCGTGACAACGCCTTGTTCGTCGGTTTCGCCCCGGCCGAACATCCGAAGATTGTCATTTCGGTGATGATCGAGAACGGCGAGGCTGGTGGTCGCGTCGCCGGTCCCGTGGTGCGGCAGATCATGGACGCCTGGCTGCTCGATCAGGACGGCCACCTGAAGCCGCAATACGCCGTGCCGGGCAAAGCGTCGGGAGATCCTCACGTCTAAGGATCACCAACGAGACGATGAGCAACCTGTTACGGTCTTGAGACACCCGTTATTGAGGATTAGAATTTTCCGGCTAATGGGTGAATGAGGGAGCATTTGCCCGGCCATACACCTGGCGTAATGGAGGTAGCGATGTTCCTTTCAACCCTGGAAATTCAAAACATCATTGAACATAGTTTTTTGCCGGCTGTGTGCACTTGCAGCATGGAGGCGGACCAGTCCCTGACAATTCGGGTCTGCGATTGCATGACCGGGAAAGTGGATTTGGTGGCCACCCATGTTCCGGTATGGACACTGGATAGCCCCCACGCGATCGCATCACTGGTGGCTGATATGCGGCAAGAAATCGAGGCTCATAAAGGCATTCACGCGCCGTTTTACCGTTGAGCCTGCGTCACGCCGCACCACGTTGGTGGTGCGGCGTGACTCCCGAAGCCGAGAAGGAAGACTCGGCCACCGCCGAACACTCTATAGCCTGAAGCAGATCGGCAACATCAAGTTGTCGGGTGGATTTTTGGAGAACACACAATTTGTGTACCGCCAAGCCCCTTGCAGGTGCGAGGCTTGCCCGCGAAGAGGCCCTCAAGCACACCGCAGCATCAAGCCTCAGGTACCGGACAACTCAAATCCCCTTCCTGGCACTTCAAGTAAGTCTTGAACGCATCGACTCGCGCCTTGGTCAGCTCGGTGGTGCAGTTGCTGTAGATCAGCGGATACACACTGCCACCCGCCACCCCGGACGCCGAGAATTTGCACTCGGCATCGCGAAACGCAATCCATGAGCGCTGCGCACCGACCAACAGCTTTTTCGCGTCGGGGTCGTCCTTCAGCCGTGTGGTGATCTGCTGGTAAAGCGCATTCAGCTCCTTGTCGGCGGCCTTGTTCTGCTGCGCCGCGCATTGATTCATCGTCGACTGGTCAGTGGCGTTGTCGCAGTCGATGGCATGCGCCACGGTGGTGAACAGCAGCGGCGTCAACGCAAGGAGAAAACGTGGGGGCATGGTGGGCTCGTAGTGGTGATGGAAAGTTGGGGGGCAGTGTAGCGGGGCGCCGCCAGTCAACAAATCAGCAGCCTGATGCTGCACTTGTGGCGTGTCCGGAAACTATGTCTGCCATTCAGGACATTTCTCATTCGATTCAGATTCAAGCCAGGGCACGTCATGGGACGTCCAGATGTGAGCCTGAGGTGTCATTTTCGGATCATCGTCGAGAGTCGCCACGCGAACGATTACATGGGGTTGGGCCAAGCGCTCCGCCATCAGATGCGATCCGCAGATCGAACAGAAATGCCGAAGCTTGCCCGGCGACGACTCATAGGTGCTTAGCCGGTCCTGTCCTTTTATCCAGCGAAAATGCTCACGCATGACCCCGGCCGTCGAGGCGAATGCCGCTGCGTGTGCCTTGCGGCAGGTGTGGCAGTGGCAGTGACTGATGGGCATGTCGAGGCCATCAAGTTCGTATTCAACGGATTTGCACAAGCAGCTGCCATGCAGATTATTCATGGGGTTTCCCTGGTTGCACGATAACGTTCCGTGAGTGAAGGCTGCATGAATCTTCCTTGTAAGGGGGCACGTCGCTGCAAACGTTAGCAGTTTCAGCCCGCTGACTCCCCCTCCAAACCAGAACTTATGGCCAGAACTAAGGCCGAATATTTCAGGTACGGGTGATTGCGGCACCCATTTGATACAACTTTTAGGTTGGTCTTATGGTCTTTACGGGCCTACTGTTCAATACAGGAGGTGACTTATGAACCCAGCATCAGATCGCATCGAAAGGAAAATCCTGCTCAAGGTGCCGCGCTCGCAGGTCTGGCGCGTGCTGGCCAATGCCGAAGCCTTTGGGCAATGGTTCGGCGTGGCACTCGAAGGTAAGCGCTTTGTCGCCGGCGAGTGGACCCAGGGGCAGATTACTTATCCTGGTTATGAGCACTTGTTGTGGAATGTACTGGTGGAGCGGGTCGAGCCGGAGCGGGTGTTTTCATTTCGCTGGCACCCGTATGCGGTGGAGCCGGAAACCGATTACTCCCAGGAGCCCACCACGCTGGTGAAGTTCGAACTCCAGGATATGGACGAAGGCACGTTGTTGACGGTCGTCGAGTCCGGTTTTGATCACATCCCTCAATCGCGCAGGCTCAAGGCGTTCCGCATGGACAGCCGGGGTTGGGATGAGCAAATGAGCAATATCGAAAAATTTCTGGTAGACACCAAGGACCACGAGCGTCAGGGCGGCTGATGGCTGCAGGCCATGAAACTCGTGGCTTCAGCGCATGATGGCTGATCGATCTAAGGGTTTTCGGAGGGGCGGTTATAGCGAATGTCTTACACGCGGTAGTAGCTATGTCGTCTATTTCGGATTGGATCCGAAGGGTAATCTAGCTCCATCAACTGAAGCACAGGAAGTGCTCCAGGGTCACGGATGATCGACCATAGCAAGGATCGCTGCCGACAGGGAGTCGATATGGTCTTGGGAAAAACCCGCTTCGGCGGGTTTTTTTTCGTCTTTAGAAAACTGCAACCTGCATTGAATGGTCAATGGCTTACACGCAGCCAGTGGTATGTCGTCTTTTTAAGCTTCGCCGATGCGTTTAATCTGGATCCATCAACTGAAGCACAGGACGTGCTCAGGATCACGGATGATCGACCATACGCCAGGATGGCTGCCGACAGGATGTCGCAATGGTCTTGAGAAACCCGCTTAGGCGGGTTTTTTTATGGGCGTCAGAAAAGTCTGTCAGATGTCCACGACTTCACACAGTGTCTCCAGGGCGCGCTTCAACACGTCGAGGCTGATCGATCCCATGGCCACCCGCAGGGCAGGCGGCACATGAGTGGTCGTGGCAAAGGGTTCGGCGCTGGTCACCTGCACGCCTTTACGTTCCAACTCGGCAACCACCGTTTCGGCCCGTAATCCTTCGGGCAATCTGAGCCAAAGGTAGTAGGAACCGGGATGCGCCACCAGCTCGCAATTTTTCAGGATTTGCTGAGCCAGGTCTTGTCGCTGCCGGGCGTCCAGGCGCTTTTGCTCTTCGAGGTTGTCGACTTCGCCGCTATCGATCCAGTGGCAGGCCAGTGCAACGGTCAGCGACGGGGTGCTCCATGTCGACACGCGGATGGCTTGTTCCAGCACCGGCATCATCGCTTTCGGTGCAACGATGAAACCAATGCGCAGGCCCGAGGCAACGCTTTTCGACAGACCACTGATATACAGCGTGCGCTGCGGGGCCAAGGTAAACAGCGGTTTGGGTGCCGGTTCGGCGAGGAAGGCATAGGCGCCGTCTTCGATGATCAGAAAGTCGTAGCGTTCGGCCAATTGCACCAGGCGTTCACGGTCGGCGATGGACATCACCGTCCCCAACGGATTGTGCATCGTTGGCATGCTGTAGAGCGCCCGCACGGGGCGCCGTTTGCACAGCGCTTCCAGGGCGTCGAGATCGGTGTGCCCGGCGATTTGCGGCAGGGCTTCGAGGTCCAGCCGATGGGCCTGGGCCAGGGTTTTCAGGCCAGGGTAGGTGAGGGCGTCGAGGGCCAGAATATCTCCCGGTTTGAGCAGTGCCATCAGCGTCACGGCAAGACCTTGCTGGGCGCCGTTGACGATCAGCACCTGATCGCCCCCCACCCGAATGTCCCGATTGCGTAAATGCCGGGCCGCCGTCTGCCGTTCATGTGCGCGTCCGCCCTGAGGCGCGGAATGCAATAGCGCATCGATATCGCCGGAGGCGGCAATCGCTCGCAAACCCTCGCGCAATAACTCGTCCTGACCGGGTACCGACGGGTAATTGAAGGTCAGGTCCACCATGCCGACGCCCAGTGGTTGCTGTTCCAGCCCCAGTCCGCGTGGCAAGGACGTGTCGCGTACAAAGGTGCCACGGCCGGTTTCGCCGACCACCAGGCCAATCGCCTCCAGCTCGTGATAGACCCGCAATGCAGTGGCCAGGGCAATCCGCTCGCTCTGCATCAACGCACGAATGGGCGGCAACTGTGTGGCGGGTGGCAGTTCACCGCTGCGAATCTTCCCGGCGAACTGATCCACCAGGCGTTTGTAGCGAATACGGGTCATGGGTGAGTGCTCTTTGTATCTGGATCAATTTTTTGTTTGTATCAGATTGGCGTTCTAATCTACAGGCTTTCCAGGACGGAGACTTCGCTGTGATTGACCCTGCGAACTTATTGTTTTTCGTCGGCGCGGTGATGTTGTTGCTGCTGTCACCCGGACCGAACATGGCCTTCGTGATCAGCCATGGCGCCAGTTATGGCTGGCGCGGTGGTGTGGCGTCAGGATTGGGCATTGGCCTGGCCGATCTGATCCTGACGGCGCTGACTGCGATGGGTGTTACGGCACTGGTTGCCAGCTGGCCGCCGGCCTTCGACCTGATCCGTTATGCCGGGGGCCTGTACCTGCTGTGGCTGGCGTTCAAGGCATTGCAAAAAACATCGGCCAGCGGCACGTCGGATGTGGCGCAGGTGCCGCTCAAGACCCTGCTGATCCGGGCGATGCTCAACAGCCTGCTGAACCCCAAGGCTTTACTGTTTTTCATGGTGTTCCTGCCGCAATTCGTTAACGCGCAGCGGGGCTCGATTGCCGTACAGCTGGTGCTACTGGGCATGGTGCTGACCCTGGTCAGTGGCGTGTTTCACACCCTGCTCGGGGTTTTCGGCAGTACGGTCAGCCGGCTTGTTTCCAGTACTTCGACATTCGCCAAATGGCAGTCATTGGGGCTGGCCGCAGTACTGCTGTTGCTCGCCGTCCGGCTAGTCCTGATGACTCGTCCGGCCTGACTCATTCGCTGAAAAGGAACCTCTGCATGTACATCGCATCGTTTATCTACAAACCCGGGCAACGGGACGAGGAGTTCAACCGGTTGAGCGCGTTGATCGACGAAGTCGCGATCAGCATCGAAGGGTTTGTCGGCACCCAATCCTGGTGCTCGGCCGATGGCGAGTTAGTCAACGCCAGTTACTACTGGCAGGACGAAACCTCTATACGGGAATTCGCCAGCCATCCCAGGCACCTGGAGGCCAAGCGTCAGTACCGCAAGTGGTACGCGGGTTATCAAGTGGTGATCGCTAAAGTGGAGCGGGCTTATGGTGATGACTCGTTCGAGCTGTTTGTGCCCAATGGTCGACCTGAGTGACTGGCTGCGGGGGCGATAGCACCCGCAGCCGTTTCTTTCACTGGCGGGCGAGTTTCGCCGCTGCACGTTCGGTGATTTCCGAGCGCAGTTTCAACGACGCGGCAGCGCGTTTGCGGGCTTCTTCCAGCACGCTGACCGGCGCTGTCTCGGGACTGCCCGAAGCAAACGGTGGCGCCGGGGCGTATTCCAGCTGCAACTGCACCAGTTGCGCGGTGTCCTTATCGAACAATTCAGCCGCCAGGGTCAGGGCAAAATCGATCCCCGCGGTGATCCCGCCGCCGGTCAGCAGATTGCCGTCGCGCACCACTCGATCGTTCACCGGAATCGCTCCCAACAGCCCAAGCAATTCGTGATACGCCCAGTGAGTGGTAGCGCGCTTGCCCTTGAGCAACCCCGCCGCGCCAAGCACCAGCGCACCGGTGCAGACGGAGGTGACATACCGCGCGTTGGCGGCCTGGGCCTTGATGAAAGCCAGGGTTTCGTCATCCTCCATCAACGGCCCGACGCCGCCGCCGCCAGGAATGCAGATCACATCCAGCGGCGGGCAATCGTCGAAGGTGGCGGTCGGTTTCAACACCAGCCCGGTACTCGCGGTGACTGGCATCAGGTCCTTCCAGATCAGGTGCACCTTCACGTCCGGCAGCGAGGCCAGCACGTCATAAGGGCCGGTCAGGTCCAGTTGTTGAAGCTGTGGAAACAACAGAAAACCGATCTGCAACGTCATGGCTTTTTTTCTCCTGATTGGGGTAGACGGCTTCACTGTAGGCTCGTAGGATCTGGCGCATACGCCAATAACCCCACGAATTACGCCAAATATGCCGAACAACCCGAAAACCATTCACGTGCTGGCCTTTGCCAACGTGCAAGTGCTCGACGTCACCGGGCCGTTGCAGGTGTTTGCCTCGGCCAACGACATTGCCCGCCAGCAAGGTTTGCCGTCGCCCTACGCGCCGTCGGTGATTGCCAGCGGTGGTGGGGCGGTGATGTCGTCGGCGGGGTTGGCGCTGTTGGCTGAGCCGTTGCCGGATCGGGGCAGCGACACCTTGATCATTGCTGGTGGCTGGGGCGTTTACGCGGCGGCGAAAGATGAGTCACTGGTGGCCTGGGTGCGTGAGCATGCGACGGGTTGTCGGCGGGTGGCGTCGGTGTGTACCGGGGCGTTTTTGCTGGCGGCCAGCGGTTGGCTCGATGGCAGGCGGGTGGTCACGCACTGGACCCGTTGCGAGCAATTGGCGCAGCAGCATCCCAAGCTACAGGTCGAACCCAACCCGATCTTCATCAATGACGGCCCGGTCTGGACCTCGGCCGGGGTCACCGCGGGCATTGACCTCGCCTTGGCGATGGTCGAGGAAGATCTTGGCCGAACCATGGCTCTGGACGTCGCCCGCCAACTGGTGGTGTTTCTCAAGCGTCCGGGGGGGCAGTCGCAGTTCAGCGTGACCCTGTCCCTGCAAAAGGAAGGCAACCGCTTCGACGATCTTCATGCCTGGATCAGCGAAAATCTAACCAAAGACCTCGGCATCCCGACCTTGGCCTTGCAGGCCGGCATGAGCGAGCGCAGCTTCGTTCGTCACTACCGCGCCGACACCGGCCAGACCCCGGCGCGGGCCATTGAACTGATTCGGGTCGAGACCGCGCGACGGCTGCTCAGCGACACCGGTGTGCCGATCAAACGGGTCGCGGTGCAATGCGGGTTTGGCAGTGAAGAGACCCTGCGCCGCAGTTTTCTGCGAGCCATGGGCGTGACGCCGCAAGCCTACCGCGAGCGCTTTTCCGTCAGCCCTCCAGCAGATCCAGTAATGCCTTGAGGGTCGCTTCGGGCGCTTCTTCGGCAATGTTATGCCCGACGCCCGCCAATACTCGGCGTTCATAAGGGCCGGTAAAACGCTCGGCGTCTTCATCGATTTCAGACGCGGGGCCGACACCGTCATCGGCGCCGCACAGGGAAGTCGTCGGCACGCTGATTGCCGGTTGCTGGGTCAACGCTTCTTCCATCCACTCCAGCGCCGGATCGCCGGGCGCATACATGAACCGGTGTCGATACGAGTGAATCACCACCTCGACGAAATCCGGATTATCGAAGGCTGGTGCGCTCAAGGGATAACGCGCGGCATTGTTGGCCCAGGTCGGCGACCACAATGTCCAGAGTAGTTCGCACAGTGCCCGGCGGTTTTGGGTCAAGCCTTCAACACCGCGCGGGGTGTGGAAGTAGTACTGATACCAAAGGCGATGCTCGGTCTGCGGGTCCAGAGGCTGGGTGGAGTGAGGAATGTTCTGCAGGTTGTAACCGTCCCCGGTCACCAGGCAGCGCACTCGCTCCGGCCATAGCGCCGCAACAATGCACGCCGCACGACCGCCCCAGTCATAACCGCATAGAGCGGCTTGTTTGATGGCGAGGGCGTCCATCAGGTCCAGAAGATCCTGGGCGAGGGCGGCTTGCTGGCCGGAGCGCAGGGTGTCGGGGGAGTTGAAACGGGTCGGGCCGTAGCCGCGCAGGTACGGGACGATAACGCGGTAGCCCTTTGCGGCGAGGGCCGGGGCGATTTCGTCGTAGGCACGGGGGGAGTAGGGGAAACCGTGGAGCAGGATGACCGGGTCGCCGGTGGTGGGGCCGTGTGCTTCGTAGGCGAGAATCAAACTTGGAGTTTTGGTGAATTGGATCTGCACGTCCTTGTTCATTGGACACTCCATAGAGGCTGTAATGGGTTATCCGAACAGCACCTTTTGCCAATATTCTTCACTGATGATCGCTATCGGCACACCACTTTCTCTCAGTTCGACGGCTCTTTTGATCTTGGTCCCGTAGGTGCTATGCAGCCATTGATCATTGCCGATGCTGCCTACCACTAAATAGTGGATCTTCTTGCTGACGGATCCGCCGATAAGCCCGCCACGTTCAATAATCAGTGATTCGCAATCCTTGCGCGGACCGTAAGCCATGATCCCGGTAAACAGGAACACTCGGTCAGACCAACTTAAAGAGGGCGCCGGGTTGTCGAGAGGAAGACTGGTCGGCGCAGTGAACGTTTGGGCAGAACCAATCGGCAGGCCTGCAAACTGGTGAAGCATCTCCAACAACTCGCCAGACTCCTCGGCATCAAGCACGCCGTCGCTCAGCATGCCGGCGAGGCGTTTGTAGAGGATATTCACCACCGGATCGCCGAGATGGCTTAAATGGGTTTCGATCCAGGTCTTTAGAAACTCGGCTTCCTGCTGGTTGATCGTACCGTCGGCAGCGAGCCCGGCGGCGATTCCCACCAGTGCGTCAGCCGAGCGTCGATCAATCCGTGCTTCGTGGAAGAAACCGCTGTTTTGAAATTCCTGATGCAGGTCCACCATGCGTCCTTCTCCTTAAGCCTCCACGTCCGCCACCTGATTGAAATACTTCGACCGGTCCGGCGTAAACGTCACGACCATTTTGGTTCTGGAACAGGTCAACGCCCGTTCTGCGCTCAAATCAATATCCAGATCTTCCCCACGCAACCCCTGCCATTGGGCGAGGTATTTGAGGGATCCGTATTTTTCGAGTTTTTTCAGACTGCGGCTGACGCCTCCTTTCCAGCCTAGCACCGGAAGTTCACCAGTGAGGCATTGTCGGGCGAGGTCGGGGAAGCGGGCGGCGCGTTGGCGGCCGATTTCCCAGCATTTGATCAGGCCTTTGTCATGGCCCTCCCACAGTTCATCCCGGTTCAGGCCTGATCGGAGTGGGGTGTCGATGCTGCGATGGATACGCTGGGTCATTCTGGTTCCTTGAATTCGGGTTTTGTTGGACAGCTCCGCTGTGCCCGTTGACGTGGATGGTAGGGATGGATGTAAGCGCTGGCAACAAGGTATTTCTGGATGTAGGAATGAGTTACCGCGTGTTGATTGGGCTGGTTTTGTTTAGTGATTGTAGGTTCGGCCTGCCTGGTTCTGTGGCGAGGGGGCTTGCCCCCCGTTCGGCTGCGCAGCAGCCGCAAAGCCAGCAAATGCGGTGCTTCTGGAGGAATTTGGTTGTGGATTTCAGGGCCGCTGCGCGCCCCAACGGGAGCAAGCTCCCTCGCCACAGGAGGTCAGCAGTGTCAGATGGAGCGTGTTTAAGTTCATCGGGCGTAGCCTCGGTCCTACAAAAAACGTCGTAAAAGGGGATATTTCCGACGCGTTTTGGCGGTTGTAGGTTAGGAAAGGGAGCCGATAGTCTTTCCGGGTCGCTGCCAATTCAGCGGCCGGGTTTGGTCACCCGTGCAATGTCAGGCGTACAAGCGCCAACGTGAGCATGTCGGCGCTTTTTCGTGCGCTTGTCGGTATGCTTCGCGGTGGGCTGTGCGCGGGGCACTTTCGAGTGCGCCGGGTGCCTGACTTCCCGGTTGACCAACCTGCGTACCGCCCACCACCCTGGATAACGTCGACGTGCCAAAACCCGCGCCACACAGCTGATCCCCTGTGGGAGCGGGCTTGCTCGCGAAAGCGGTGTGTCAGGCGACATCAATGCTGAATGTGAAATCGCCTTCGCGAGCAAGCCCGCTCCCACAGTTTTGTACGGTGTACATATCCCACAATTGGAACGGTGTGCATCTGTAGCAGCGAGCGGTACCGCGATCGGGCTTGCCCGCGAAGAAGACGACTCGGTCTCAAGGCTGCCAGAAGTTTTTCTCCCCGCTCAATTTCCGATCCAGGAAACTCGCCGCGCTGATCAGTGCCAGGTGCGTCAGCGCTTGCGGTGTGTTGCCCAGGTGCCGGGCATGGCTGTCGAACTCTTCGGCATACAGCCCCAGCGGGTTGGCGTACTTCAGCAATTGCTCGAACTCCAGGTGCGCCTTCTCCACCTGGCCGGCACGGGCCAGGCATTCGACGTACCAGAACGAGCACGCGGCGAAGGCGCCTTCGGTGCCGGGCAGGCCGTCGATCTGGCTGTCGTCGTTGCGGTAGCGGTAGACCATGCCTGCGCGCACCAGGCTTTTCTCGATGGCTTCAAGGGTCGCGATCCAGCGCGGATCCTTGGCGCTGACGAAGCGCACCAGCGGCATCAGCAGCATCGAGCCGTCGAGGCCGGTGCCGCCGATGTGCTGGACGAAATGCCCGCGTTCTTCGTTCCAGAAGTTGCTCCAGATGTCGGCGTAGATCGCTTGACGGGTCTGGTCCCAGCGGGCAAACGGGGCGGGCAGTGAGCGTTTGGACGCCAACCGGATGGCCCGGTCCACGGCCACCCAGCACATCAATCGCGAGTGCAGGAAGTGATACTGCTCGCCGCGCATTTCCCAGATGCCAACGTCTTTTTGCTGCCAGGTTTCGCAGACCTGATCAACCACCTCCACAGTGTGTTTCCAGCCCTCATGAGAAATCGCTTCACCGTGCTTGTTGACCAGATACACCGCGTCCATCAGCTCGCCAAAGATGTCGAGCTGGATTTGATCGTAAGCCTGATTGCCGATACGCACCGGCGTTGCGCCGCCATGGCCGGACAAATGCGAGAGTTCGACTTCCGGCAGTTCCTGATGGCCATCGATGGCGTAGAGGATGTTGAGTTTCATGGTCTTGCCGTGACAATCCCTGACCCGACCGCGCAACCAGCGCGTGTAGGCGTTGGCTTCCTCGACGAAGCCCAGGCGCATGAAGGCATAGACGGTGAACGAGGCGTCGCGGATCCAGGTGTAGCGGTAGTCCCAGTTGCGTTCGCCGCCGGGCGTTTCCGGCAGGCCGAAGGTCGCGGCGGCGAGGATGGCGCCGTGTTTGCGTGAGGTCAGCAGCTTCAGGGTCAGGGCCGAGCGATTGACCATTTCCCGCCAGCGACCGCGATAATTGGACTGGCCGATCCAGTCGCGCCAGAACTTCAGGGTGCGTTCCAGGCACAATGCGGCGGCGCCTTCCTTGAAGCGTGCATCGTCAACGCCGCCGAGCAGGAACTCGGCGCCCTGGCCCTGTTCGAGGGTGAACTCGGCAACCGCTGCATTGCCCTCGATGCTCAAGGGCTGATCCGAACACAGTTGCAGGGCCGGCTGACCGGAGGCCTCGAAATACACACTCTGACCCCGTGTCCGGGCCTTGGTGTGAGCCCGGGCATAGTCATGCCGTACGGCACAATGCATGCGGATCGTCGCTTGTCCGCTGACCACTCGCACTCGACGCATCAGCATCGGCAAATCATCTTCGCTGTCGCCGATGGGCAGCAGGTCGGTGACTTCGACCACCGCGTGATCGCTGAGCCAGCGGGTTTGCAGGACGTTGGTGTCGGGCAGGTAAATCTGCTCGCGGCGAGCGTCGGGCAGGTCCGGGGCCAGCTGGAAGATGCCGGCTTCGGGGCTGTCCAGCAGCGCGCAGAAAATCGATGGACTGTCGAATTCCGGCCAGCAGAAAAAGTCCACGCTGCCCTTGTCGTTGACCAGCGCTGCGCTGCGCATGTCGCCAATGATGCCGTGGGCGTCGATGGCGCTTTGCCGTTCGGAATAATCAGTCATTACCGCGGAGCTCCGGGAACCGAGGGCCTAACTAGCTGACCGGTTTGAGCCACAGAGAGTTCATTTGCCGGCAGACCGTTGTTCACACTCAACCAACAATTCGACGCTTTCCCAGGGGCAGACGTTTGTGGCAAGTTGCAGGCCCTTGTTGAGGCCGGCCCCCCATGGCAAACCCCTACCGCGAGCTATTCCTCGCCCCAGGCGCACGCGCCTTTGTGCTGGCCGGGATGATCGCGCGCATGCCGATTTCCATGACTGGCATTGGCTTGATCACCATGCTTTCGCAGCTGCAGGGCGGTTACGGCCTGGCCGGTTCCATCGCGGCGACCTTTGCCCTGGCCACGGCGTTTTGTGCGCCACAGGTTTCGCGGTTGGTGGACCGTTTTGGCCAAGGCCGGATCTTGCCGGTGTCGGCACTGGTCGGTGGTGGGGCGTTGTTGATGCTGTTGCTGTGTACCCGCTTGCAGGCGCCGCACTGGACGTTGTTTGCGTTTGCCGCGCTGGCCGGTTGCATGCCGAGTATGTCGGCGATGGTGCGGGCGCGCTGGACCGAGTTGTATCGCGGTCGCCCCGAGTTACAAACCGCTTATGCGCTGGAGTCGGTGCTGGACGAGGTCTGCTTTATTGTCGGGCCGCCGCTGTCGGTGGGGTTGTGTGTGGTGGCGTTCCCGGAGGCAGGGCCGTTGGCGGCGTTGCTGATGCTGGCGATCGGGGTCACGGCATTTGTGTTGCAGCGCGGTACCGAACCGCCGGTACATCCTTATGAAGAACACCATCAGGGTTCGATCATCCGCTCGAGCGAGATCCAGTTGCTGATACTGTTGATGGTCGCCTTGGGCACCATCGTCGGTGTGGTGGATGTGGTCAGCGTCGCGTTCGCCGAGCAGCAGGGGCAACCGGCGGCGGCGAGTATTGTGCTGTCGGTGTATGCCATCGGCTCGTGCCTGGCCGGGTTGGCGTTCGGGGTGTTTCGTTCCAAGTTGCCGCTGGCGCAATTGTTCCTCTACGGCGGGGTGGCGACGGCGGTGACCACGCTGCCGTTGCTGCTGGCGGCCAATATTTTCGGGCTGTCACTGGCGGTGTTCGTCGCCGGGTTGTTTTTTGCCCCGACCCTGATTGTGGCCATGGCGCTGGTGGAGCGCATCGTGCCGCCGGCCAAGCTCACCGAAGGCCTGACCTGGCTGGTCACCGGTTTGAGCATCGGCGTGGCGATCGGCGCAGCCAGTTCGGGCTGGCTGGTGGATGCGTTCGGTGCACGCAGCGGGTTCTGGGTGGCGATTGCCGCGGGTGCCGTGGTGTTGGGGTCGGCGGTGCAGAGTTATCGCCATCTCAAGTGATAACTGACTGCTGATCCCTGCGGGAGCGAGCCTGCTCGCGATGGCGCCCTTAGCGCCACAACATTTGCTGAGTCCTAAATGGCCATCGCGAGCAGGCTCGCTCCCACAGGTAGATCTCATCCATCCCACAGACTAATTCTCACCACGCCCCATCCGTTCTCTTTTACAGATAACCAATTGAGGTAAGTGCGGTGACAAAGCTGACACTGCTGTGCCTGCCCTATTCGGGCGCCAGCGCCATGGTCTATAGCCGCTGGCGGCGCCAGTTGCCGCCGTGGCTGCACTTGCAGCCGGTGGAGTTGCCGGGGCGAGGCGCCCGTTATGACGAACCCTTGCAGACCGACATGCGCGCCCTGGCCCTGCAATTGGCCAGGGAACACAAGCCATCCTTGCACGGCCCTTACGCCCTGTTCGGCCACAGCCTGGGGGCGTTGCTGGCCTGCGAGATGGCCCACGCCTTTCGTGCCCTCGGTGCTCCAGAACCGGTGGCGCTGTTTGCTTCCGGCACGGCGGCCCCGACGATGCGCAGTGACTATGACCGTGGCTTCGCCGAACCGCAGAGCGACGAACAGTTGATCGATCAGCTGCGCACCTTCCAGGGCACCAGCGAGGAAGTGTTGGCCAATCAGGAGTTGATGAGCCTGACGCTGCCGATCCTGCGCGCCGATTTCATGCTCTGCGGACGCTTTCGCCCGATGCAGCGCCCGTTGCTCAAGTGCCCCGTGCATGTGCTCGGCGGCAAGGAAGACAAGGCCACCACCGAGCAATTGATCGGCTGGAGCCAGGAAACCCTGGGTAGTTTCTCGGTGGACATGATGACCGGCGGGCATTTCTTCATTCATGAGCATGAAGCCAAGGTGCTGCGGATTATCAAAAATCATCTGGAAGTCCATCACCGACGTCATGCGCAGCTGGCCGCGCCGGTTTTTTAGCGCGCGCGGTTCACTTTATTGAGTGTTAACAGGAGGCCCGTCATGGGTGTTGCTGTGGGTTTTGCCGTTCGGCCGTTGTTGCCGGCGCGGGGTCGCTTGCCGCTGTTGGTGGAGGCGACCGAGCCGAATACCAGCCTGTTGGCGGTGTTCGATGAATTGAATGAACTGGTGGATGAGCATCTGCTGCGTGACGGCGGCATTCTGTTTCGCGGGTTCCAACTGGACGGTGCCGAGCAGTTCCGCCAATTCGCCGCCGGCTTCGGCCATCCGCTGCTCAATTACGAGTTCGGTTCGACACCGCGCACCAACGTCACCCAAGGGGTTTATACCTCCACCGAATACCCGGCGCATCAGAGCATTCCGCTGCACAACGAGCAGGCCTATTCCCGGGACTGGCCGATGAAAATCTGGTTCTACAGCATGATCGCCGCCACCTCGGGCGGCGAAACGCCGATTGCCGACAGCCGGGAAGTCTATCGGCGCATGCCTGTCGCGATCCGCGAGCGCTTCGTCAACAAAGGCCTGATGTACGTGCGCAATTTCGGTAACGGGCTGGACGTGGCGTGGGAACAGGTTTTCAACACCGAAGACCGCGACGTGGCCGAGGCCTACTGCAAGGCCCACGGCATCATTTGCGAGTGGAAGGATGACGGAGAATTGCGCACCCGCCAGACCTGTCAGGCGGTGGCGCGTCATCCGGTGACCGGCGACATGGTCTGGTTCAATCAGGCTCACCTGTTCCACATTTCCAACCTGCAGCCGGAGGTGCGTGAAACCTTGCTGGACATCGTCGACGAGGAAGACCTGCCGCGTAACGTCTACTACGGCGACGGCTCGCCCATCGAGGATGAAGTGCTCAATGAAATTCGTGCGGTGCTCGATGACTGCGCCATCAGTTTTCCCTGGCAGGAGGGTGATGTGCTGATGCTCGACAACATGCTCTCGGCCCATGCCCGCGCGCCGTTCGAAGGCAAGCGCAAGGTGATTGTCGCGATGGCCGAAGGGCATTCCCAGGACGCACTCTGATCTGAACAGTCCTGTCGCCGAAGCCGGTCTTGCACCGGCTTCGGCGTTTTTGTGTTCACTTAAGAGCGTCTTGAGTCAGAGAACCCTGTGGCGAGGGAGCTTGCTCCCGTTTGAGTGCGTAGCACTCACAAAATCGGCGATGACTGTCAGATTTTTGGGGCCGCTGCTCAGCCCAGCGCGAGCAAGCTCGCTCGCCACAAAGGTAGGCATGACTGAGTCTCTGGCGCACTTGTCGCCGAAGCCGGTCTTGCACCGGCTTCGGCGTTTTTGTGTTCACTTAAGAGCGTCTTGACTCAGGGAAACCTGTGGCGAGGGAGCTTGCTCCCGTTTGAGTGCGTAGCACTCACAAAAATCGACAATCACTGCCAGATTTTTGGGGCCGCTGCGCAGCCCAACGCCAGCAAGCTCGCTCGCCACAGGGGGGCGGGGTTGTCTGTGCTGCTAAATCATCGCGCTAGCCATTCGTTCTTGTTGATACGACCGGGCCTCCTGGTCACGCCGCCGATCAGCAAGGACCCAATGCATGAATGCCGCAGACGCACAGAAACTCGCCCGCCGCTTTATCGAATTGCCGCAGGACAAGCGCCGCTTGTTTCTGGCCGGCATGGCCCGCGAAGGCATCGATTTTGCGCAGCTTCCCATGACCTGTTGTGTCGGGGTCGATGAGCGTGATGGCCTGTCCTATGCCCAGCAGCGGATGTGGTTCCTCTGGCAGCTGGATCCGCAGAGCGCGGCCTACAACCTGCCGATGGCGGTGCGCCTGAGCGGCGCGCTGCAAACCGAGGCGCTGGAGCGCGCGTTCAGCCTGTTGGTGGCGCGTCATGAGTGCCTGCGCACCACCTTCGGCCAGGAAGGCGAGCGTGCGTTCCAGCGGGTGGCCGACCCCCGTGACCTGACACTGGCGATCAACGACCTGAGTGCCTTGCCTGAAGAGCGGCGCTGGCCGCAGGCGCAGCAGCACATGATGGCTGAAGCCACTCAGGCGTTCGACTTGCAGCAGGGACCGTTGCTGAGCCTTCGCCTGTTGCGCCTGGCCGAACAGGAGCACGTGCTCCTGCTGACGTTGCATCACATCATTGCCGATGGCTGGTCGATGAACATTCTGATCGACGAGTTCATGCGCACATACGACGGGTTGGTGGCGGGGCGGCAACCGACCTTGCCGGCACTGACCGTGCACTACCGCGACTACGCCCTGTGGCAGCGCAGCTGGCTGGAAGCCGGGGAGCGAGAGCGCCAGCTCGATTACTGGCGTACGCAGTTGGGCGACACGCAGTTGGGTGGAGAGCCTCCGATCCTCGAGTTGCCCACCGACCGTGCCTATCCGGCCCAGTCCAGCCACCAGGGCGCGCGCCTGGAAAAAGTCATCGACGGAGCCCTGCGCCAGGCGCTGAAAACTCTCGCCCAGCGCCAGGGCGTGACGCTGTTTGTGGTGTTGCTGGCCGCCTTCAAGACCTTGCTGCATCGCTACAGCGGCCAGACCGACATCCGCGTCGGCGGCTTGATCGCCAACCGCACCCGCAGTGAAACCGAAGGCTTGATCGGCTTCTTCGTCAACACCCAGATACTGCGCAGCGAGGTCACCGCCAAGACTCGTTTCAGCGACCTGCTGCAGAGCCTGCGTCAGGCGGCGCTTGGCGCCCAGGCCCATCAGGAGCTGCCGTTCGATGCGTTGATCGAAGCCCTGCAGCCGGCCCGCAGTCAGAGTCACAATCCGTTGTTTCAGGTGATGTTCAACCACCAGCCGCTGGTGACCGATCTGCAGGACGTGCGCCTCGATTGCGGTTTGCAGGTCGGCTATCTGAGTGAGCAGCAACTGGCCGGCAGCGGGCGTCAGCATGCGGCCACCAGCGACCTGATGCTCGACACCCGAGAGGAGGGCGAGCAACTGTTCGCCGCGTTCACTTACGCCACCGACCTGTTCGACGCACCGACCATCGCCGCGCTGGCCGAGCATTGGCACAACGTGCTGGTGTCGGTCTGCCGTGATCCGCAACAACCGCTGGGCGAGGTGGCGATGCTCGGCACGGATGAGCGCGAGCGCTTGATTCAACCCGTCGCCATCCCGGCGCTGCTGCCCGGCATGCCGCAACTGTTCGAGGCCCAGGCGGCGCGCACTCCCGAGGCCAGCGCCGTGATCCTCGTTGGCGATCGGTCGCCCTCACTCAGCTATGCCGAACTGAATGTTCGCAGCAATCGTCTGGCCCATCAGTTGCGCGCCAAGGGCGTCGGCCCCGATGTGCTGGTCGGTGTGGCGTTGGGGCGATCGCTGGAACTGGCCGTGGCGTTGCTGGCCGTGCTCAAGGCCGGCGGCGCCTATGTGCCGCTGGACCCACACACCCCGGCCGAACGCTTGCGCCATGTGCTCGATGACAGCGGGCTGAAACTATTGCTGACTGAGAGCCCACTGCTGAGTAGCCTGCCGGCGCTCGATGGCATCGATTGCCTGTGCCTGGACCGACTGCCGGACGGCGACGCGGCGAGCCAGGACAACCTGCAAGTGGCGGTAGATCCGCACAACCTCGCGTACGTGATTTACACCTCAGGCTCCACCGGCCGGCCGAAGGGCGTGGCCGTCAGCCATGGCGCATTGAGTGAATTCATCGTGCGGGCGATCGACTACAGCGATTTGCGCGAAGGCGATCGCGTACTGCAATTCGCCACCAGCAGTTTTGACGGTTTCGTCGAGCAGTTCTTCCCGCCGCTGTGCCATGGCGCCTGTGTCGTCCTGCGCGATGCCGGACTGTGGGACAGTGCGACCTTGCACGAGGTGATCGTCGAACAGGGCATTACCCTGGCGGATTTGCCGGCCGCTTACTGGTACTCGGTGGTGCAGGATTACGCGGCCAATCCGCCTGCCCACTTCGGCGCCTTGCGCCAGATTCACGTGGGCGGCGAGGCGATGGCGGTGGACGGGCTGCGCCTGTGGCAACGCGCCGGGTTGGGCCATGTGCGTTTGCTCAACACTTATGGCCCGACCGAGGCGACGGTGGTTTCGACTATCCACGATTGCAGCGCATTGACCGCCGAAGCGGTGTCGTGGCGCGGCATTCCGATCGGTCACGGTCTGGAGCAACGCCGGCTGTACGTGCTCGACGACGATTTGAATCTGTTGCCGCAAGGGGCGGTGGGCGAGTTGTACATCGGCGGGCCGGGCCTGGCCCGTGGTTATCACCGACAACCAACGCTCAGCGCGCAACGGTTTATTGCCGATCCGTTCGCGGTCGGCGAGCGCCTGTACCGCACCGGCGACCGTGCCCGACTGCGCGACGATGGCGCGGTGGAGTACATCGGCCGCGTCGATCACCAAGTGAAGATTCGCGGGTTCCGCATTGAGTTGGGGGAAATCGAATCGCGGTTGCAGCAATGCCCGGGGATTCGTGAGGCGGTGGTGCTGGCCTTGCCCCTGACCGGTGGCGCGCAACTGGTGGCGTATCTGGTCGTCGATCAGGGCGTGCTCGGCAGTGCGGCGGAGCAGGCAATTCTGCGTCAGCAAATCCGGGCCTCACTGCAGAAGAACCTGCCGGACTACATGGTGCCCGGCCACTTGTTGCTGTTGCCGCGCCTGCCCCTGACCCCCAGCGGCAAACTCGACCGTAAGGCTTTGCCGATCCCCGATCCGAGCCAATTGCAGAGCAGCTATCGCGCCCCGCAAACCGACACCGAACAGGCTCTGGCACAGATCTGGATCGAGGTGCTGCAAGTGCCACGGGTCGGTGTCGATGACCACTTCTTCGAGTTGGGCGGGCATTCGTTGCTGGCCGCGCAAGTGATCGCGCGGATCAAAAGCCAGTTGGGCGTGGTGCTGCCGTTGCGCAGCCTGTTCGAGACACCGCTGCTGGGCGATCTGGCCCTGGAGCTGGCCGCGCTGGCTGGCGGTGCAAGCGATAACGACTGGTCCGACATGGATCAGTTCATGAGTTCTTTGGAGGGAGTAGAAGTATGAGCGGCAATATGGCGGAGCGTATCGCTAAAAGGTTCGTCGGTTTGCCGCTGGAGCAACGTCGACTGTTTCTCGCCAAACTGCGCGAGGAGGGCAAGGACTTCAGCCTGCTGCCGCTGCCGGTCAGTCGTCACGACTGCGCGGTGATCCCGCTCTCGTTTGCCCAGCAGCGTCTGCTGTTTCTCTGGCAGCTCGACCCGCAGAGCGCCGCGTACAACATGGCCGCCGGCCTGCGCTTGCACGGGCAGCTGAATGAGGCGGCGCTGGTGCGTTCGTTCGATCATCTGGTGGCGCGCCATGAAGTGCTGCGCACGGTGTTCCAGACCGACAACGACCAGCCGAGCCAGATCATCCTCGACCAGCAGAGCGTGCCGCTGCAACGCGTCGATCTGTCGAACGTTGCCGTGCAAGAACGTGAAGCCGAGCTGGCGCGGCGGGTTCAGGAAGCGGCTGCGCAACCGTTCGACTTGCTTCATGGACCGTTGCTACGGGCCAGCCTGTTCCGTCTGGCGGACGATGAATATGTGCTGATCGTGAGCATGCATCACATCGTCTCCGATGGCTGGTCGATGGACGTCATGGTCAAGGAATTCGTGCAGTGCTATCAGGCCTTCAGCCTGGAGCGCGAACCGCAGTTGCCGGCGTTGCCCTTGCAATACGCCGACTACGCGATCTGGCAGCGCCGCTGGCTGGAGGCCGGCGAGGGCGAGCGGCAACTCGATTACTGGCGCCAGCAGCTGGGTGAAGAGCATCCGCTGTTGGACGTGGCGGCGGATTTCCCCCGGCCGCTGACCCAGAGCTTTGAAGGCCAGACCCTGAGCTTTGATTTCGGTGCGGATCTGTCCCGGCAGTTGAACGGCTTTGCCCGGGCTCAGGGCATCAGCTTGTTCATGCTGGTGCTGGCCGGGTTTTCGTTGTTCCTGTCGCGTCTTGGCGGCGAGCGCGATATTCGCGTCGGCGTGCCCAATGCCAACCGCGGGCGCTCCGAGGTCGAAGGGCTGATCGGCTTCTTCGTCAACACTCAAGTGTTGCGTTGCCAGGTCGATGAGCGCGGCAGCTTCGACGATTTGCTGGCCCGGGTTCGGGAAGCATCGTTCGGTGCCCAGGCCCATCAGGAGCTGCCCTTCGAGCAACTGGTGGATGAGCTGGTGCCCGAACGAACCCTGGGGCATAACCCGTTGTTCCAGGCCAAGTTCAACCAGAACGTCGGCATGCAGACCCAGCGTTCGATGAGCCTGCCGGGCCTGAGCGTCACCGAGTATCCACTGGACAAACAAGGCACGCACTTCGATCTGGCGCTGGACATCACTGATGACGGCACGCTGATCCACGGGCAAATGACCTACGCCAGCGACCTGTACCAGCACTCGACCGTCGAGGGGTTTATCCCGGCGCTGCTCGGCCTGTTCCGCGAATTGCTGAGCGCCCCGCAGGCGCCGCTGCACAGTCTTGCAACCACGCCAGTACCAACGGCGCTGACGCCACGGCAGCCGGCGGAATCGGTGTTGCAGCAATGGGATCGTCAGGTTGCTGCACAGCCTGAGGCACTGGCCGCACGCTGCCTTGAACGGACATTGAATTTCCAGACCCTGGATCAGGACGCCAATCGCCTGGCCCACTACCTGCGAGCGCAAGGTGTGCAGAGCGGGCAGCCCGTGGCGGTGCTGATGGAGCGCTCCCTGGAATGGCTGACCTGTGTGTTAGGGGTGATCAAGGCCGGGGCGGTGTACATGCCGCTGGACGTCAAGGCGCCGGACGCGCGATTGCAGCAGATGCTCGCAGGCGCGCAGGCGAAAGTCCTGCTGTGTGCCGCAGGCGACGCGCGGGAAAGCACTCTGGCGGTCGCCGGTTGCCAAGGGCTGGCCTTCGCCCCCGAACGCTGGCAGGACCAGCCGACGACGAAACCTTCGCTGACCGTTTCGGCGGATGCAGCGGCCTATGTGATTCACACCTCCGGTTCCACCGGCCAACCCAAAGGCGTGCTGGTAAGCCACGGCGCCCTGGCCAGTTACGTGCGCGGTGCGCTGGAACGTCTGGCGCTGGAGCCTGCGGCAAGCATGGCGCTGGTCTCGACCATTGCCGCGGACC
Source organism: Pseudomonas sp. TE12508 (assembly GCF_056279485.1). Lineage (NCBI taxonomy): Bacteria > Pseudomonadati > Pseudomonadota > Gammaproteobacteria > Pseudomonadales > Pseudomonadaceae > Pseudomonas > Pseudomonas sp. TE12508. The sequence goes on from NZ_JBWCCN010000019.1 coordinate 23,043, forward strand.
TGGGGTTTACCGTGTTGTTTGGTGCCCTGTGCTCCGGGCGCCTGTTGCATGTACTGCCGGAGGAACTGGGCTTCGACCCGGACCGGTTTGCCGATTACATGGCTGAGCACCAGGTGGGCGTGTTGAAGATCGTGCCGGGGCATCTGGCGGCGCTGATGCAGGCATCACGGGCCGCCGATGTGTTGCCGCAACACGCACTGATCGTCGGTGGCGAAGCCTGCTCGCCGGCATTGCTGGAACAGGTGCGGCGACTCAAGCCAGGCTGCCGGTTCATCAACCACTATGGCCCGAGTGAAACCACGGTCGGCGTGCTGACCCATGAGCTCAAGGATCTCGACTCGGGTGCTCGCGGCGTGCCGGTCGGCCGTCCGTTGTCGGGCGCGCATGTCTACGTGCTGGACGATGTGCTCAACGCGGTCGCCGATCAGGTGGCGGGCGAGTTGTACATCGGTGGCGACAGCGTGGCGCTGGGTTACCTCGGGCAGCCGGGGGTGACCGCCGAACGCTTCCTGCCGGATCCGTTTGGTGCTGTCGGCGCACGGGTGTACCGCAGCGGTGACCGGGTGCGCCGCAACCGTCAGGGCGCGCTGGAATTCATCGGTCGTGCCGACGATCAGGTCAAGGTGCGCGGCTATCGGGTGGAGCCGGCGGAAGTTGCTCGAGTATTGCTGGGCCTGAGCGGTGTAAGCGAGGCCGCGGTGTTGGCCTTGCCGCTGGACGGCGATGAAGCGCGCCTGCAACTGGTGGCGTACTGCGTGGCCGCGCCTGACCTGGCGTTGAATGTCGACGGCGTGCGCCAGCAGTTACAGGCCTGCCTGCCGGAGTACATGGTGCCGGCGCAGATCGTGGTGCTGGAGCGCCTGCCGCTGACCGCCAACGGCAAACTGGACAAGCGTGCCTTGCCGGCGCCGGGGCTGGTGACGCAGCAATTTGTTGCCCCGGTGGGCGAGATCGAACAGAAGCTTGCCGCCATCTGGGCCGATGTCCTGAAGCTTGAGCAAGTGGGCAGCACCGACAACTTCTTCGAGCTGGGCGGCGACTCGATTCTCAGCCTGCAAATCATCGCCCGGGCCAAACGCCAGGGCATCAAGCTGAGCCCCAAGCAACTGTTCGAGAAGCAAACCATCGCTCAGTTGGCGGCGGTGGCCAAACTGATCGAGAGCAAACCGGCGGCCAGCGTGGCGCAGAAAGTCAGCGGCGAGCTGCCGTTGTTGCCGATCCAGGCCCGCTTCTTCCAGACCGACATTCCCCAGCGTCATCACTGGAACCAGTCGGTGATGTTGCAACCGCAAATCCCCCTCGACGCGACCCATCTGAACAACGCATTGGCCGCCCTGATCGAGCAGCACGATGCGCTGAGCCTGAGTTTCCAGACGTCGGGCGAGACTTGGCAGGCGACATTCCAGGCGCAGCGCCACACGGACCTGTTGTGGGTGCGGGCACTGGACGACCTTGCCGATTTGTCCGCGTTGGCCTCCGAGGCCCAGCGCAGTCTCGATCTGCAACAAGGCCGGCTGGTGCGCGCGGTGGTGGTGAACTTGCCTGACGCTACACAACGTTTGTTGTTGGTGATCCATCACCTGGTGGTGGATGGCGTGTCCTGGCGGGTGCTGCTGGAGGATTTGCAGCAAGCCTATACCGCGTTGGCGGCTGGCAAGGCGATTGTCCTGCCGGGCAAAAGCAGTTCGCTCCAGGCCTGGGCGCAACACCTGCACCGTTACGGGCAAAGCGATGCCTTGAAGGCCGAGCGCGATTACTGGCAGCGCACGTTGGAGGGTGGCAACAGCGACTTGCCGAGGGATTTTCCCGAGACCGTCCAGACTCGTCGCCAGGCCGCTCGGGCCACTTCACGCCTGAACAAGACACTGACCCACGCGCTGCTCAAAGTGGCACCGGCCGCCTATCGCACCCAGATCAACGATCTGCTGCTGACGGCCCTGGCGCGGGTGTTGTGCGACTGGAGCGAACAGGATTCGGTGCTGATCCAGCTCGAAGGCCACGGCCGCGAAGACCTGTTCGACGACCTCGATTTGAGTCGCACCGTCGGCTGGTTCAGCAGCCTGTTTCCAGTGCGGCTGACCCCACAGGCAGAACCGGGCACTTCGGTGTGCGCGATCAAGGAACAACTGCGAGCGGTGCCGGGCAAAGGCATCGGCTACGGCGTGCTGCGCTACCTCGCAGGCTTCGAACCGCTGCGTGAGCTGGCGCCACCGCGCATCACCTTCAACTACCTGGGCCAGTTCGACGGTGCGTTCGATGCGGCTGACGGCGCGCTGTTGGTGCCGACTGCCGACAGCACCGGTGAGCATCAGGATGACGATGCGCCCTTGGGCAACTGTCTGAGCGTCGATGGCCAGGTCTACGGCGGTGAGCTGGAATTGAGCTGGACGTTCGGCCAAGGCATGTACCGCCCGCACACCATTCAGGCGCTGGCCGATGCTTATTGCCATGAGCTGGAGCGACTGATCGAACATTGTACTGGCGGTGAGCATGCCGGGGTCACGCCGTCGGACTTCAATCTGGTGCGCCTGACTCAGACGCAACTGTCGGCGCTGCCGGTACCGGCACGGGATATCAGCGATCTCTATCCGTTGTCGCCGATGCAGCAGGGCATCCTGTTCCACAGCCTCAACGAACCGGACGGCCCGGCCTACACCAACCAGTTGCGGGTCGATGTACGGCAGCTGGACACCGAGCGATTCCGTCAGGCCTGGCAGCAGACGCTGGAGGCCCATGAGATTCTGCGCACGGTATTCGTCTGGCCCGAGGACGCCGACGCGCCGGTGCAGATTGTAAGGCAGACGGTGCAGATGCCCATGACCGTGCAGGACTGGCGCGGTCGTGATGACCTTCACGCAGCGCTCGATCAGTTGGCCCGAGAGGATCTGGTCGCCGGTTTCGAACTGGACCAGGCGCCGCTGTTGCGCGTGTTGCTGGTGCGAACCGCTGAAGCGCAGCATCACTTGATCTACACCAGTCATCACATCCTGATGGACGGCTGGAGCACCTCGCAGCTGTTCGGCGAGGTGTTGCAACGCTATGCCGGCATGACCCCGGCGGCGACCCCGGGGCGCTATCGCGATTACATTGAGTGGCTGGGCCAGCGCGATACTCAGGCCAGTCGCGAGTTCTGGACGTCGGCGTTGGTTGACCTTCAGGAGCCGACCCGCCTGGCCAGCGCCATGCCGGTCAACCAGACATTGGTCAGCGGTTATGCCGATTACCAACATGTGTTCAGCGAACAACAAACCGGCGACCTGAACCGCTTCGCCCGCGAGCAGAAGGTCACCCTCAATACCCTGATGCAAGCCGCGTGGCTGGTGCTGTTGCAGCGCTATACCGGTCAGGACGCCGTGGCTTTCGGCGCGACTGTGGCCGGTCGGCCGACGGACTTGCCCGGCGTCGAACAGCAGATCGGCCTGTTCATCAATACCTTGCCGGTGGTGGCTTCGCCATCCGCCGAGATCCCGGTCGGGCAATGGATTCAGCAGGTGCAGAGCCTCAACCTGGCCCTGCGCGAACATGAGAGCACGCCGCTCTACGATATCCAGCGCTGGGCGGGGCAGGGCGCGGGCGCACTGTTTGACAGTATTCTGGTGTTCGAGAACTACCCGATGGCTGAAGCGCTGGCCCAAGGTTCTGCCACCGGGCTCGAGTTTTCCACCCTCTCGCGTCAGGAGCAGACCCACTATCCGCTGACGCTGGTGGCGGTTACCGGTCGTGAGTTGACCCTCGGCTTGAGCTTCGACCAGGCCTGTTTCGATCACGCCACCATCGCCGACCTGAGCACCCAACTCGAAGGCCTGATGATGCAATTCATGGCGGATGCTTCGCAGCCTCTGGGCGCGTTGCAACTGCTGGACGGCGCACCGCGTCAAGCGGCTGTCGACTGGGGCAAGGCCGCGATCACGGCGCTGGATTCGCGCAACGTGGTTGAGCGGATCGACGCGCAGGTACAACGCCAACCGCAAGCCGCAGCGGTGTTGTTTACCGAGCAGGCACTCGATTACCGCACCCTCGACGCCCGGGCCAATCGTCTGGCGCACAAGCTACAAGCGCTGGGTGTCGGGCCGGAAGTGCGGGTGGGCGTGTGCATGCGCCGCACCCCGGACATGCTGGTCGGGCTGCTGGCGATCCTCAAGGCCGGCGGTGCCTACGTGCCGCTGGACCCGGAATATCCGCAAGAGCGCTTGCTGCACATGCTCGAGGACAGTTGCGCAGCGGTGCTGCTGACCGAAGCCGCGTTGCAGGCGATGTTGCCCGAGGCGTTGCCGTCGCAAGTGCTATTGGTCGAAGAGGGCGCCGAATGGCTCGCCGGGTATCCGTCCACGGCACCGGTCAGCCGGATCGTGGCGCAGAACCTGGCCTACGTGATTTACACCTCTGGCTCCACCGGCAAACCCAAAGGCGTGGCGATCACCCACGCTAACCTCGCGGCGCTGATCCAGTGGTCGCAGGGTGTGTACCGCGATGAGCAGATGCGCGGCGTGCTGGCTTCGACTTCGATCTGTTTCGACCTGTCGGTGTGGGAGATTTTCGTCACCCTGGCCAGCGGCGGTTGCATGGTGCTGGCGGATAACGCCCTGGCGCTGTCCGAGTTGCCGGCCCGCGAGCGGGTGACGCTGATCAACACCGTGCCGTCGGCAATTGCCGCGCTGCAACGGGCCGGGCAGATTCCGGCGTCGGTCACCACCATCAATCTGGCCGGCGAGCCGCTCAAGCAGACGCTGGTCGATACGCTGTACGCCAGCACCTCGGTCAAGCAGGTTTATGACCTGTACGGGCCGTCGGAAGACACCACCTATTCGACCTTCACCCTGCGCACCGCCAACGGCCGGGCGAACATTGGGCGGCCGCTGGACAACACCGTGGCCTACCTGCTCGACAGCCAGTTGCAAGTGCTGCCGGCGGGGCTGGCGGCCGAGTTGTACCTGGCCGGTGCCGGCGTGACCCGAGGTTATCTGCTGCGTCCCGGCCTGACCGCGGAACGCTTCGTGCCGGACCCGTTCGCCGCTAATGGTGAGCGGCTGTATCGCACCGGCGATCTGGTGCGCCAGGGGCCAGGTGACACGATTGAGTACATCGGTCGTGCCGACCATCAGGTGAAGATTCGCGGCTTCCGCATCGAGCTGAGCGAGATCGAAGCCCGATTGCTGGAGCAGCCCGAGGTGCGCGAAACCGTGGTGCTGGCGCAGGAGGGCGCGGCGGGTAAACACCTGCATGCCTACGTCGTAGCGAGCCAGCCGGGCAGTTTATCGTTGGTGGAAAGCCTGCGGGCGGCCCTGGCCAATCGTTTGCCGGCGCACATGGTGCCGAGCCATCTGCACGTGATCGACGTGCTGCCGCTGACCCCCAATGGCAAGCTCGATCGCAAGGCCCTGATGGCGCTGGGCGGCAATCCGACGCTGCAGCGTTACGAAGCGCCGCGCACCGATCTGCAATGGGAAGTGGCGACCGTCTGGCAAGAGGTGCTGGAAGTCGAGCGCGTCGGTCTGACGGACAACTTCTTCCAGTTGGGCGGGCATTCGTTGCTGGCGACGCTGGTGGTGACCCGAATCAAGGAACGCCTGGGTGACAAGGTGCCGCTCAAGGAACTGTTCGAAGCCGACACCCTGCAAGCGTTCTGCACCCGCATCGAAGCGTTGCGCGTCGATTTATCACCGGTTCAGGACGAATTGGCTAAATCCCTGGAGGCCCTCAAACGTCTATCCCTCGATGATCTGGAAAAACTGATTTCTTGAGGGGAACAACGCGTGCAAGAGTTAATCGAGTCGGTAGGACAACTTTCGGCTAAGCAAAGAAAGGCTCTGGCGGTTCTGCTCAAGCAGAAAGGCGTCAACCTTTTTGACATTGCCCCGGTTTTCAAGCGCACGGCTGAAGAACCGTTGTTGCTGTCCTACGCTCAACAGCGCCAGTGGTTTCTCTGGCAATGGGCGCCGCACAGCGCGGCCTACAACATTCCCACGGCCCTGCGCTTGCAGGGCCCGCTGGATGTGGCCGCGTTGCAGCGCAGCGTCCAGGCGCTGATTGAACGTCACGAAACCTTGCGCACGGTGTTCACTCAAGACGCCGGGCAACCCTTGCAAACGATCCTGCCCGCAGGATCGTTTGCCCTGGATATTCACGAGCTGAGCCCTGAGCTGGCAGCAAACCCGCAGGCGGCGATCCAGGCCTTCGTCCAGACCCAGAGCCAGCAAGCTTTCGATTTGCAGACCGGCCCGCTGTTGCGCGCGGCCCTGCTGCAAGTCACCCCGCATGATCATGTGTTGGTGCTGACCCTGCATCACATCGTGTCGGACGGTTGGTCGTTGCAGGTGATGATCGAGGAACTGGTGCAGTTGTATGCCGGTTTCAACCTCGGGCATGACGCCGGGCTGCCGGCCTTGCCGATTCAATACGCCGACTACGCCCTGTGGCAGCGGCAATGGATGGAGGCCGGCGAACAGGAACGTCAACTGGCCTACTGGCAACACAAGCTCGGCGGTGAGCAGCCGGTGCTGGAGTTGCCCACCGACCGTGCGCGCCCGGTGGAGCAGAGCTTTGCCGGGGCCAGCCATAACCTGATTCTGGACCCGGCGCTGAGCGACAGCCTCAAGGCCTTCGCCCGACGGGAAAACGTCACGCTGTTCGTGCTGTTACTGGCCTCGTTCCAGGCCTTGTTGCACCGCTACAGCGGCCAGGCCGATATCCGCGTCGGTGTGCCGGTGGCCAACCGCGGGCGCGTGGAGATCGAGCGTCTGATCGGTTTCTTCGTCAACACCCAAGTACTCAAGGCGGACGTCGACAGCCAAGCCAGCTTCGTCGATTTGCTGCGTCAGGTTCGGCAAACCGCCCAGGAAGCCCAGGCGCACCAGGACCTGCCGTTCGAACAACTGGTGGAAGCCCTGGAGCCGGGACGTAGCCTGAGCCACAGCCCGTTGTTCCAGGTGATGTTCAACCACCAGGCCGAAAGCCGCATCAGCGTCGAGACCCGCTTGAACGGCTTGAGCATCGAGCCGCTGGAATGGCAAAGCGCAACCGCGCAGTTCGACCTGGTGCTGAACACCACCGAACAGGCCCATGGCATTGAAGCGGTGCTCAAATACGCCACCGACCTGTTCGAAGCTTCGACCATCGAACGCCTGGCGCAGCACTGGCGCAACCTGCTGCGGGCGATCGTTCAGGACCCGACCCAGCGCATTGCCCAGCTGGCGGTGCTCGATGACGCGCAGCAACAGCAACTGCTCGCGCACTGGAACCCGAGCCCGGTGGTGCATCCGGTCAACCAGTGCATTCATCAGTTGATCGAGGCTCAGGTCGAGCGTCATCCGCAGGCGCCGGCGGTGGTGTTCGCCGGGCAACGGCTGACGTATGTCGAACTCAATCACCGGGCCAACCAATGGGCGCATCTGCTGATCGCCCGTGGCGTCGGCCCCGATGTGCGGGTGGGCGTGGCGGTGGAGCGTTCGCTGGACATGATCGTCGCCATTGTCGCGGTGCTGAAGGCCGGTGGCGCTTATGTGCCGCTGGACCCGAGCTACCCCGACGACCGTTTGCGCTACATGATCGAGGACAGCGGGATCGAGCTGTTGCTGACCCAGGGTCACCTGTTGGCGCAACTGCCGATTCCCCCGGGGCTGGCCTGCCTGGACCTGAATCAACCACCGCAGGACAGCAGCACGGCCAATCCGCCGTGCATGACTACGGCAGACAACCTCGCCTATGTGATTTACACCTCCGGGTCCACCGGCAAGCCCAAAGGCGCGTTGCTGCCCCATGGCAATGTCATTCGCCTGTTCAGCGCCACCGATCACTGGTTCGGTTTCGGCCCCGAGGACAGCTGGACGCTGTTCCATTCCTACGCGTTCGATTTCTCGGTCTGGGAAATTTTCGGTGCATTGCTTTACGGCGGCAAACTGGTGGTGGTGCCCCACGACGTCACCCGTTCGCCGGAAGAGTTCTACACCTTGCTCTGCGATGAACAAGTCACCGTTCTGAACCAGACGCCGTCGGCGTTCAAACCGCTGATGCAAGTGGCCAGTGCCTCGTCGCGCAACCATGCGCTGCGTTACGTGGTGTTTGGCGGTGAAGCGCTGGAAGTGCAGAGCCTGCGCCCCTGGTTCGAGCGTTTCGGCGACCGCGCGCCGACCCTGATCAACATGTACGGCATCACCGAAACCACCGTGCATGTGACCTACCGCCCGCTGTCCATGGCGGACTTGCAACAGAGCCACAGCAGCCCGATCGGCGAGCCGATTGTCGACCTGTCGTGGTACTTGCTCGATGACGCGCTGAACCTGGTGCCCCAAGGGTGCATCGGCGAGTTGTACATCGCCGGGGCCGGGCTCGCGCGGGGCTATCTGAACCAGCCAGGCATGAGCGCCACCCGGTTCGTTCCGGATCCGTTCAACCCTGTGGCCGGCGAACGCCTGTACCGCACCGGCGACCTGGCGCGGCTGCGCGGTGACGGGGTGATCGAGTACATCGGCCGTATCGACCATCAAGTGAAAATTCGCGGTTTCCGTATCGAGCTGGGAGAAATCGAAACCCAATTGCTCAAGCATGACGCGGTGCGTGAAGCCGTGGTGCTGGCGGTCGAAGGGCTTAGTGGGCAGCAATTGGCGACCTGGATTGTGCCGAGCGAGTCACTGGACGCGGAGGCCCATGCCGGCTTGCGCGATTCGATCAAGGCGCAATTGCGTGAAAGCCTGCCGGACTACATGGTGCCGGTCAGCTGGGTGTTCCTCGATCGCCTGCCGCTGACGGCCAACGGCAAGCTCGATCGCAAGCAACTGCCCAACCCCGATGTAAGCCTGGTGCAAGAAGCTTATGCGGCACCGCGCAGCGAACTCGAACAGCGTTTGGCCGAGATCTGGCAGGACGTGCTGAAAGTCGAGCGGGTCGGGCTCAACGACAATTTCTTCGAACTGGGCGGCGATTCGATCATCTCGATTCAGGTGGTTAGCCGGGCGCGTCAGGCGGGCATCCGTTTCTCGCCCAAGGACATCTTCCAGCACCAGACCGTACAACGCCTGGCCACCGTCGCACAGCAGAGCGATGCGGTGCAGGCGATGCAAGGTGATGTGCTTGGCGCTGCCGTGCTGACCCCGATTCAACAGTACTTTTTCGCCACCGACATTCCCCAGCGTCAGCACTGGAACCAGTCGATCCTGCTGACCCCGGCCGCGCCTCTGCAAGCGGTTGCGCTGGAGCAGGCCCTGGAACATCTGCAACGGCATCACGATGCCTTGCGTCTGCGCTATCGCCAAACCGCAGGTGGCTGGGCGCAAGAACATGCCGCCGTCGATCAGCCGAACGCACTGCTGCGCACTGTGGCGTTGCCTGACAGCGAGGCTTTGCCAGCGCTGTGCCTGGAGCTGCAGCGCAGCCTGAACCTGAGCGACGGCCCGTTGATTCGTGCTGCATTGGTGGACTTGCCCGACGCCAGCCAGCGACTGCTGTTGGTGATCCATCACCTGGTGGTCGATGGTGTGTCGTGGCGGATCCTGCTCGAAGACCTGCAAACCGCTTATCAACAACTGAGCGCTGGCACGCCGTTGCGCCTGCCGGCCAAGACCACGGCGTTCAAGGATTGGGGCGAACGCCTGCAAGGTTATGCGCGCAGCGCCGGGCTGGAAGCCGAGCTGGATTACTGGCGCGGGCAACTGGCCGAAGCGCCGGCAGACTTGCCGCTGGACAACCCTGATGGACAACTGCAGAACCGTTTCGAGCGCAGCGTCGATACGCGCCTGGATGCCGAGCGCACCCGGCAATTGCTGCAACAGGCACCGGCGGTGTATCGCACCCAGGTCAACGATTTGCTGTTGACCGCACTGGCCCGGGTTTTGTGTGAGTGGACCGCCTCCGACAGTACCCTGGTGCAGCTCGAAGGGCATGGCCGCGAAGACCTGTTCGACGACCTCGACCTGAGCCGTACCGTGGGCTGGTTCACCAGCATGTTCCCGGTGCGCCTGACTCCGCAGGCCAGCCTTGAAGCGTCCATCAAGGGCATCAAGGAACAACTGCGCTCGATCCCCAACAAAGGCATCGGCTATGGCTTGCTGCGTTATCTGGGAAGTGATGAGGCGCAAGCGGCCCTGAGCGGCGTGTCCCAACCCAAGGTGACGTTCAACTACCTGGGGCAGTTCGATAACAACTTCGACGAAGGCGCCCTGTGGGTGCCGGCCACCGAAAACAAGGGCGCCGGTCAGGACGAACAGGCGCCGATGAGCAACTGGCTGACCATCGACGGCCGCGTCTACCAGGGGCAATTGAGCCTGACCTGGACCTACAGCGGCGACGTGTTCGAAGAGGCGACCATCAATGCCCTGGCTCGCGCTTATGAAGTCGCGCTGGGCGAGTTGATCGACCATTGCCTGAATCATCCGAGCGGCGGCCTGACGCCGTCCGATGTGCCATTGGCCGGGTTGTCCCAGGCGCATCTGGACAGCCTGCCGATTGCGGCGCAGCGGATCGAGGACATTTACCCGCTGGCGCCGATGCAGCAGGGCATTCTGTTCCACAGCCTGTACGACGCCGACGCCAGCGCTTATGTCTATCAGATGCTGCTGGATATCGACGGGCTGGATGTACCGCGCTTCCAGCAAGCCTGGCAGCGGGTGGTGGACCGTCATGAAGTGCTGCGCGCCGGTTTCATCTGGGGACGCGACGGCCTCGATACACCGCTGCAAGTGATCAATCGCCAGCTGACCCTGGAAATGCCGGAAGTGGATGTGCGCGCCGTACCGGATCTGCAAGCCGTGCTTGAGGCCCGTGCCTTGGCTGATCGCGAGCGCGGTTTCGACTTGCAGAATCCGCCGCTGCTGCGCCTGTGCCTGCTGCGCACCGCCGATGATCGTCATCGCCTGATCTTCACCTGCCACCACATTCTCATGGACGGCTGGAGCAACTCGCGGATGTTTGGCGAAGTGCTGCAAGATTACGCCGGGCATCCGGTGCCGAGTGCCCAGGGCCGTTATCGCGACTTCCTGGCCTGGCTGCAACGTCAGGACAAGGACGCGGCGCAAGCTTTCTGGCGCGGGCAGTTGACCGAACTGGACGAGCCGACGCGGTTGGCCTCGGCCTGCCACGGGCAAACCGTGCCCGGCCCCGGCAAAGGCGTGCATAAGCTGACCTTTGACGCAGCCTTTACCCAGCGTCTCAACGGTTTCTCGCGTCAGCAGCAAGTGACGCTTAACAGCCTGGTGCAAGCCGCGTGGCTGTTGGTATTGCAGCGCTATACCGGGCAGAGCAGCGTCGCCTTCGGCGCGACGGTGTCCGGTCGTCCGGTGGACCTGCCGGGCATCGAGCAACAGTTGGGCCTGTTCATCAATACCCTGCCGGTGATCGCCAGCCCGCAAGCGACCTGCAGTGTCCGCGACTGGGTGCGCAGCGTGCAGGACAAGAACCTGCTGCTGCGCGATTACGAACAGACGCCGTTGCAAGACATCCAACGCCTGGCCGCGCTCAACGGCGAAGCGTTGTTCGACACCTTGCTGGTATTCGAAAACTACCCGGTGTCCGACACTCTGGAGGCCAATCCGGGCGGCTTGCGTTTCAGCGGTCTCGAACATCGCGAGCAAACCAACTACGGTCTGACACTGATCGCCGGTGCCGGCGAGGTCTTGAGCCTGGACTTCAACTACCTCACCGAGCACTTCGCCGAGCGCAGCATTGTCGGCCTGGCCGCTCATCTGGAAGAAGTGCTGCGCCAGTTCCTCGACGCGCCGCAACGCTTGCTGGGCGAGATCGGCCTGTTGCCGGCGAGCGAGCTGCGCACCCTGGCCGAATGGAATGACCATCATGCGGTGTACCCGGCCCAGGCGTTGATCCATCAGGGCTTCGAAGCCCAGGTCGAAGCGCAGCCACAGGCGATTGCCTTGCGCCATGCCGGTGCTGGTTTGACCTATGCCGAACTCAATCGCCGCGCCAATCAACTGGCCCGTCATCTGCAAACACTGGGGGTCGGTGCGGAAATCCGCGTGGGCGTGGCGATGCCTCGTTCCGCCGAACTGGTGATTGCCCTGATGGCGGTGCTCAAGGCTGGTGGCACCTACGTGCCGCTGGACCCGGACTACCCGGCGGATCGCGTGGCCTACATGCTCGACGACAGTCAGGCGCGGGTGCTGCTGACCCAGCCGCATTTGCTGTCGCAATTGCCCGAGACCCAGGCGCAAGTGGTGTGGGTCGAGGCGGGCGGGCAGGCCTTCGCCGACCTGGCACCGCACAACCTTGAACGCCGGATCGACTCCGCCAACCTGGCGTATGTGATTTATACCTCCGGTTCCACCGGTAAACCGAAGGGCGTGGCGATTGCTCATCGCAACGTGCAGGCGTTGATCCACTGGTCGCACGAGGTGTACAGCGAAGAGGACCTGCAAGGCGTGCTGGCCTCGACCTCGGTGTGCTTCGACCTGTCGGTGTGGGAGATTTTCGTCACCCTGGCCCGCGGCGGTTCGATCATCGTGGCGCGTAACGCCCTGGAATTGCCGGACCTGCCGGAGCGCGATCAGGTGCGCCTGATCAACACCGTGCCGTCGGCCATCGCGGCCTTGCAGCGCGCCGGGCAGATCCCTTCAAGTGTGCGCATCATCAATCTCGCCGGGGAACCGCTCAAGCAAGCGCTGGCGGATACGCTGTACCGCGAGACCTCGGTCGAGCACGTTTACGATTTGTACGGGCCGTCGGAAGACACCACCTATTCGACCTGCACCCGCCGCGAAGCCGGCGGCCAGGCCAACATCGGCCGGCCGCTGGTGAACACCACCGCGCACTTGCTCGATGCCCAATTGCAGGCCGCGCCGATTGGGGTTGCCGCCGAGCTGTACCTGGCCGGTGACGGCATTACCCGTGGCTATCTGTTCCGCCCGAGCCTCACCGCCGAACGCTTTGTGCCCAACCCGCTGGCCAGCAATGGCGAGCGGATGTACCGCACCGGCGACCTGACCCGTTTGAGTGAAGACGGTGTGATCGAGTACGTCGGCCGCATCGACCATCAGGTCAAGGTGCGCGGGTTCCGTATCGAACTGGGTGAAATCGAAGCGCGATTGTTGGCTCACGACAGCGTGCGCGAAGGCGTGGTGCTGGCGGTGGAAGGCCATAGCGGCCAGCAACTGGTGGCCTATGTGGTGCCGACACAAGCAGACCTGAGCCCGCAACAGCAGGACGATCTGAGCGAGGCACTCAAGGCCGGACTCAAGGCGCACCTGCCGGATTACATGGTGCCGGCGCAATGGCTATTCATCGAACAACTGCCGCTGACCCCCAACGGCAAACTCGACCGCAAGGCTTTGCCGTCCCCGGACACCAACCAGCTGCAACGCGATTACGTGGCACCGCGCACTGCGCTGGAGCAGCAGATTGCCGGGATCTGGCAAGACATTCTGAAACTCGAGAGGGTCGGCGTGACCGACAACTTCTTCACCCTGGGCGGCGACTCGATCATCTCTATCCAGGTGGTGAGCCGGGCGCGTCAGCAGGGCATCAGCTTCACGCCCAAGGATCTGTTCCAGCAGCAGACGGTCCAGGGGCTAGCCACTGTCGCGCAGCTCGGCAAAGCCCTGGCGCCAATCGATCAAGGCCCGGTGACAGGTGAGACACCGTTACTGCCGATTCAGCAATGGTTCTTTGAACAACCCTTGCCGCAGCGTCATCACTGGAATCAGTCGGTGCTGCTCAAACCGTTGAACCCTCTGGTGGCCGCGACACTTGAGCAGGCATTGCACGCGCTGATCGATCATCACGACGGCCTGCGCCTGGGCTTTACCCAAACCCCAGGCAGCTGGTCGGCGAGCTATCGGACCGTGGAACAACGGCGCCTGTCACCGTTGTGGCTGGAATCGGTCAGCGATGCCGCCCACCTGGAACGCGTCGCCGAACAAGCCCAGCGCAGCCTGGATCTGCAACAAGGCCCGTTGTTGCGCGCGGTGTTGTTCGATTTGCCTGAGGGCGAGCAGCGCTTGTTGTTGATCGTTCATCACCTGGTGGTCGATGGTGTGTCGTGGCGGATCCTGCTGGAGGATTTGCAGGGCAGCTACCGCCAGTTACTGGCCGGCGAACCGTTGGCATTGGCGGCCAAGACCACGTCCTTCAAGCGTTGGGCGGAGCAGTTGCAAACTCATGCCCGCAGTGAATCGCTGCTTGGACAACTGCCTTACTGGCAGGCGCAGCGCCCGGACGGCGCGCCGCTGCCGCAAGATAACCCCCAGGGCAGCCTGCAGAGCCGCCATGCCTTGACGCTTTACAGTCGCCTGAACCCGACCTTGACCCGACGACTGCTGCAACAGACCCCGGCGGCTTACCGCACACAGGTCAACGACCTGTTGCTGACGGCGCTGGCACGGGTGATCGCCCGTTGGAGCGAACAGTCGTCGGTACTGATTCAGCTCGAAGGCCATGGTCGTGAAGATTTGTTCGACGGCCTCGATCTGACCCGCACGGTCGGCTGGTTCACCAGCCTGTTCCCGGTCAAATTGACCCCGACCCAGGAGCTGGCCGGCTCGATCAAGCAAATCAAGGAGCAACTGCGCGCAATTCCGGATCGTGGCATTGGTTACGGTGTGCTGCGTTATCTGGGGGACGAGGCTTGCCAGGCGTCGCTGCGAACCCTGCCGACACCGCGTATCACCTTCAACTACCTGGGCCAGTTCGACGGCAGCTTCGATAGCCAGAGCGGTGCCTTGTTCGTGCCGGCCGATGAGGGCAAGGGCGCAGAGCACAGTCACGATGCGCTGCTGGGTAACTGGCTGACGCTCAATGGCCAGGTGTATGGCGGCGAGTTGAGTGTCGGCTGGTCGTTCAGCACGCAGATGTTCAACGCCTCGACCATTGAACACCTGGCCGAGGAGTACGCCCGGGAACTGGAGCTGCTGATCGAGCATTGCTGCCAGCCGGACAGCCACGGCGTCACGCCGTCGGACTTCCCGTTGGCGTATCTGGATCAGGCCCGACTGGACGCCTTGCCGATAGCCCCGTCCCGGATCGAAGACATTTATCCGCTGTCGCCGATGCAGGAGGGCATGCTGTTCCACACCTTGTCGGACAATGGTTCGAGCCTGTACGTCAATCAGATCAGTTTGCCGGTGGGCGGTCTGGATATTGAGCGTTTCCGCAAGGCCTGGGAGGCGGTCATCGAGCGTCAGGCCATCCTGCGCACCAGTTTCCATTGGCACGATGGCTTGGCCAAACCGCTGCAAATTGTCCAGCGTCAGGCGACGCTCGATTTGCAGGTGCTCGACTGGCGCGATCGCGACGCCAGCGAGGCGGACATCGCCGCGCGGGCCGCCGAGGACCGCGCGCGAGGCTTCGAGCTGACCCATGCGCCACTGCAACGAGTGTTGTTGATTCGCAGCACTGAAGATCAGTACCAGATGGTCTGGACCAGTCACCACATCCTGATGGACGGCTGGAGCAGCTCGCGGCTGTTTGGTGAGGTGATCCAGCATTACGCCAAGGGTGAAATCAGCGCTGAAAACGGCCGCTACCGCGACTTCATCGCCTGGTTGCAAGCCCAGGACCAGGACGCCCGGGAGCTGTTCTGGAAAGCCCGGCTGGCCCCGGTCAACGAGGCGACGGCGTTGAGCCAGGCCATCCATCCACGGCATGTGTCCGATGAACCCGGCCACAACGCCATTTACTCCCATTGGGACGCGCAACAGACCGGTCGTCTGCTGCAGTTCTGCCGCGATCTGCGGATTACCCCGAACACGTTGATCCAGGGCGCATGGTTGCTGCTGTTGCAGCGTTATACCGGGAAAAACACCGTGACCTTTGGCGCCACGGTATCCGGGCGTCCCGAGAGTTTGCCCAATGTCGGCAACATGCTGGGGCTGTTCATCAACACCTTGCCGATCATTCAGACGCTGGAACCGGATCAGCCTCTGGCAGACTGGCTGAACCGGATCCAGGCTTACAACCTGGATATCCGCGACCATTCCCAGGCTCCGTTGGCGGACGTGCAACGCTGGTCCGGCTTGGGCGGGCAGGCGCTGTTCGACAGCATCATCGTGTTCGAGAACTACCCGATCGACGACCGCCTGCAAGAGGACAACGATAGCGGCCTGAGCTTCGGCAAATCCATCGGCCATGACGTGACGAACGTGCCGATGGACCTGGCGGTGACGCTCGGCGACGAATTGTCGATTGAGTACCTGTACCTGCGCAGCCACTTCAGTGCCGAGGCGGTGGAGGGGATTCGCCTGACGCTGGAAAACACCCTTGAGGCGATGATGCGCGCGCCTGACGAACGCCTGGGTAACCTGCAGCGCCTGTCGCTTGAACAATGGCAGGCGATGAAAACCTGGAGCGCCGAGCCGCCAGCGGATCATCAGCCGCAGCTGTTGCCGGAGCTGATCGGTCGACACGCACTGAGTCAGCCCGAGGCCATTGCGGTGCAATGCGCCGGGCTGAGCCTGAGCTACGGCGAACTGGAGCGACGGGCCAATCGTCTGGCCCATTGCCTGATCGAACACGGCGCGGGGCCGGAGGTGGTGATCGGCGTGGCACTCCCACGTTCGCTGGAAATGGTCGTCAGCTTCCTCGCCGTGCTCAAAAGCGGCGCGGCGTATGTGCCGTTGGACATTGATTATCCGCCGGAGCGTCTGGCGTACATGATCGAAGATTCCGGCATGGCGCTGCTGTTGACCCAGAGCAGCCTGCGGGCAACGTTACCGGCGCCTGAGGGCCTGTTGCGCCTTGAGCTGGATCAGCTCGACGAGTCCCGTTATGCCGATGAGGCGCCGGTGTGTCGCGTGTTGGAGCAAGGGCTGGCCTATCTGGTTTACACCTCGGGTTCCACCGGCCGGCCAAAAGGCGTGGCGGTCACCCAGGGCCCCCTGAGCATGCACTGTCAGGCCATCGCCACACTGTATGAAATGGACACCCGCAGTTGCGAGCTGCACTTCATGTCGTTCGCCTTCGACGGTGCTCATGAGCGCTGGTTGAGTACGCTGTACAGCGGCGGCCGGCTGGTGGTGCGCGACGGTTGCCTGTGGACGCCGGAGCAGACCTATCAGGCGCTGCACGAGTACGGCGTGACCATCGCTTGCTTCCCGCCGGCCTACCTCAAGCAACTGGCCGAGTACGCCGCGGCCAGCGGAATTGCACCGCCACCGGTGCGCATCTATTGCTTCGGTGGCGATGCGGTGCCGGACCAGACCTTCGAACAGGTCAAGGCGGCGCTGCGTCCCGAGTACTTCACCAACGGCTATGGCCCGACGGAAACCGTGGTCACCCCGATGTTGTGGAAAGTGCCGGTGAGCCAGCAGTGTGAAGCGGCCTATGCGCCGATTGGCCGGGCGGTGGGCGCGCGTTCGCTGTATGTGCTGGATGAAGAATTGAATCCGCTGCCGCCCGGTTTTGCCGGCGAGTTGTACATCGGTGGCTACGGGGTTGCCCGTGGTTACCATGGCCGGCCGGACCTGACCTGCGAACGCTTCGTGCCCAACCCGTTTGCCAGCGGTGAGCGGTTGTACCGCACCGGCGATCTGGTGCGCTTGCGCCAGGACGGCGTGGTCGATTACGTCGGCCGCATCGACCATCAGGTCAAAGTGCGCGGGTTCCGCATCGAGCTGGGTGAAGTCGAGGCCTGCCTGCGGCAACTGGCGCCGGTCCGCGACGCCCTGGTGATCGCCCGGGACAATGCCTCCGGCAAGCAACTGATCGGCTACGTCGTCACCGACGCCGGCCAGCAGCTGGGCGATGAACTCAAGGCCGGTCTGCGCAGCACCTTGCCTGAATACATGGTGCCGGCGCAGATCGTCTGCCTCAGTGCCTTCCCGATCACCCCCAACGGCAAGCTCGACCGCAAGGCATTGCCCGAGCCGGAGTTCAAAAGCGAGGAATACGTTGCCCCGCGCAATCAACAGGAACAACTGCTGGCGGACATCTGGGCGCAGGTGTTGCAGGTGGAGCAGGTCGGTATCAGCGACAACTTCTTCGAACTGGGCGGCGACTCGATCCTGAGCCTGCAAGTGATTTCCCGGGTCAGGAACCACCCGACCCTGCAGATGGACCTCAAGCTGCGCGATCTGATGCGCTACCAGACCATCGCCGGCATCGTCGAACAGGACGTGGTCAAGGCTGGCACCGCGCAACCGGCGGTGGACCTTACTCATGTGGCCAGTGAAGGGTTGTTCAATCTGCTGCCGATTCAGGAGTGGTTCTTTGCCGAGGGCATGGCCGAGTCTCATCACTACAACCAGTCGTTTTTGCTGAGTGCGCGTCAGACGCTGGATCTGGATGCCCTGGAACAGGCGCTGGGCTGGATCGAAAACCACCACGACACCTTGCGCCTGCGCTTCTGTCAGGAAGGCGGGCGCTGGTTGCAGCGCTATGCCGCACCGACCGAGCGCCGCGAGCCGGTGCTGTGGCGCCGCGAGGTCGAGAGCAGTGAGCAGGTCGAAGCCTTGGCCAACCTGACTCAGCGCAGCCTCAAACTCGACGATGGGCCGGCCTGGCGTGTGGTGCACATCGCCTTGCCGGACGGCCAGGCGCGGCTGTTGATGGTCATCCACCATCTGGTGGTCGACACCGTATCGTGGCGGATTCTGCTCGATGACTTGAAGGTGGCCTATGAGGCCTGTGTGATGGGCATCGAACCGCAATTGCCGATCCGCACCAGCAGCTATCGTGCGTTTGCCGAAGCGTTGCAGGCGCAGGCGCCGGTGATTGCCGAGCAGGAATTGGCCTACTGGCTGGAGCAACTGGATCAGCCGGGTATCGACCTGCCGTGCGACAACCGTCGCGGCAAGAATCAGGTACGTCACCAGGCTCAGGCGCGGCTCAAATTGTCTCGCGAACACACCGAGCAGTTGCTCAAGCAGGCGCCGGCGGTCTATCGCACGCAGATCAACGATTTGCTGCTGTCGGCCCTGAGCCGGGCGCTGTGCCGCTGGAGCGAACAGCCGTCGGCGCTGATTTTGCTGGAAGGGCATGGCCGCGAGGACCTGTTCGAGAACATCGACCTGAGTCGCAGCCTGGGCTGGTTCACCAGCATGTTCCCGGTCCGGCTTACCCCCGACAGCGCGGACATCGGCGCGTCGATCGTCAACGTGCAAGCGCAGTTGGCGGCCATCCCGCAGAAGGGCATCGGCTATGGCGTGTTGCGTCACCTGGCCGGCCCGCAACTGGCCCGCCAGTTGGCTGATCTGCCGCAGGCACGGGTGACGTTCAACTATCTGGGGCAGTTCGACCAGAGCTTCGACGAGCAGGCCTTGCTGGTGCCGGCGCTGGAAGAAACCGGTGACAACTACAGCCTGCAGGCCAATCTGGGCAACTGGCTGGAGATCGTCGGCCAGGTGTACGACGGTCAGTTGGCGCTGCGTTGCATCTACAGCAGCCAGCGTTATCGGGCCAGCACCCTGGAGCGGCTCATGCAGGATTATCAGCGCGAGCTTGAGGCGTTGATCGAGCATTGCATGGCGCGGGTGGGCTGAGAGCCGGGGTTTTAATCATTGCTGGGGGGCGTTGCTCAGGCGCGCCCCTTTTTTACGGACATAAGGATTCTTTCGATGTCGCTACACCCTGATCTGGAAGCCTTCCTCGACCTGGCGCAAGACGGCCAGGACGCAGGCCAGCCAGCGCTGCATCAACTGACCCCGGTCGAGGCGCGGGCGATTTTCGAACAAACCACCGCGCAATTGCGTTGGGATGCTCCTCAGGATCTTGACGTGCTGGAGGTCAGCACCACGGCCCGGGACGGCGCGCCGCTGGCGTTGCGTTTGTATCGCCCGAGCGGGGCGACGGCACCGATGCCGGTGCTGGTGTACTTCCATGGCGGTGGTTTTGTAGTGGGCAGCCTGGACTCCCATGACGGAGTCTGCCGCGAATTCTGCCGGCGTACGCCATGCGCAGTGTTATCGGTTGGCTATCGGCTGGCGCCGGAGCATCGTTTCCCGATAGCGCTGGAGGACGGTGAAGACGCCTTGTCCTGGCTGGCGGAACAGGCGCCGGCCCTGGGGCTGGATGCCGGTCGCGTCGCGTTCGGCGGTGACAGTGCCGGTGCCACATTGGCAACGGTGCTGGCCTTGCAAGCGGTGGTTCAGCCACACACCGTGGCCATCGTCCCCAAGGTGCAGTTGCTGTGTTATCCGGTCACTGATGCGTCGCGAACCCACGATTCGCGTTTGTTGTTCAGTGAGGGGTATTTGCTGGAGAACGACACGCTGGACTGGTTTTACCAACACTACGCCCGCAGCCCCGAAGATTTGCTGGACTGGCGCTTCTCACCGTTGCTGGCTGAGGACTTGCGCGGGGTTGCGCCGGCGATTGTGTTGCTGGCCGGGTTCGATCCGTTGCTCGATGAAGGCCAGGCCTACGTCGATAAACTGCGCGCGCAGGGAGTGAGTGTCGAACTCGAACATTGCCCGGGGCTGACCCATGACTTGCTCAGATTGGCCTCGGTCATGCCGGATGTGCTGGGTGTGCATGAAAGCTTGAGTCGGGCGCTGAGTCGGCATTTGGGTTGAGCATGGAAACTGCGGGGTAGTGTGATGTTGATCGTTCCCACGCTCCGCGTGGGAATGCCTCAACGGACGCTCTGCGTTCGGCTCTGGAAGGGACGCGGAGCGTCCCGGGCTGCATTCCCACGCAGAGCGTGGGAACGATCATCCTCGCTAGCCTCGCGGATCGAAGTTATCCAGCACCCGGTTCACTGCCAGCTCCCCGAGCATGACCACCGATTGAATCCCCAACATCATGTTGCGATGTGGCATGTCCATCAATCCGGCGAACTCGCTGAGCATCATGCTCGCTGACGCCAGGGACTCGCAGGCGTTGACCAGTAGGGTTTCGTTATCGACCTCGGTGCCTACATGGTAAATGGTGCTGGGTTTGCGCTTGGTGTCTTTGGGGATGGGCGGTTTGAGGTGGTAATCGAGGGCGCGGTCGGCGGCTTCGTTGAGTTTTTTGGAATCGAGGGATTCGTAGGGGGATGCCGGATCGGTTTCCGGTGGGTTCGGTGTAGGTTTGAACATGGTAAAACTCCTTGATCAATGGAGTCGCCACACGTCGCTGCTAAACGAGAAAGGGTGGCGACTGTACGCGGGTTAGCAGACCAGGGATCAAGGAACCCGGCGCACCGAAGTGCCCCACGCACAGTCACCATAACGCAGACCAGCGTAGGCAAAAGTAGCCGGCTGATCGAGAGATGACACTGCGTGCCTTGATATTTACCGAGCTGCTAAACCCGATCGCTGATTCGTCAGCGACCCGGAAACGATAGAGCCCGGCCTCAAGGCGCACAAGCCGGCGGATTCTGGCGTAGTCGTAGGCAGCGGCGCAAGGATGTGTAGCCTGAGTGAGTATCTGGAAGTGTCTTTTAAACAGTGTTTGTTTAGCGGTCTCGCTTCGGGTTTTGTAGTGGATGGGCTGGCCTCATCGCGAGCAGGCTCGCTCCCACATTTGATCTGAGGCGTTCGCAAAAAATGGATTCACCGCAGGTCCCCTGTGGGAGCGAGCCTGCTCGCGATGAGGCCCGAAAGAACACCCTCGAACCCAGGGTCAAACCCCCGGATAAACGAATGCATCCGCTTTCTTGCTAAAAACCGGTAAGTGTCTGATTAAGTCTTCTTTCAAAACTCGAATAGCTCTGTAGGTAGACCTGACTCCTGCCTGAGTAGAGGCCACGCTGTCGTCCACCCCTTGGACTTCAAGCGCTCTTGGTACATAGCTTTTTTTTCTTCAGTGAATCTCCAAGTGGGCCTGATGATCAGGTTGAAAAGATCATCCAGTCCCAACGGGGCAGATACCTCACAGGTGTTTCCTTCGCGCAATCTGACGGCTATTGCCGTTGCTGTCTCTGGCCAGTAACGCATTGCATCACTAGTGGAGATGTAAGGTTTATCGCCGTTCTGAACATGCATTCTCGCCTGATTTTTTACTGACCAGAGGACGGTCGGGTCCAAATCTCGCAGAGCTGCTTCTAAAGCCCTGTCATCTGAGGGAGTGCAATGACATGGATCAAACCAGATTACGTCGACGTCGGTCGAGATAGGGGACGGGAAGCGTCCGTGCAAGTGATCCCAAACCGCGTTCCGGACAAAACCTGCACCTATCCAACAATCCGGCAACCCCAGGGAATGAACAAGCTGGAGTAGGCGCCATCGAGCGGGGTCTGCTGAAATGATTGTCTGGACTCTTGAAGCGTTATTCATTGACATCTCCAAGCCATCGTTGGGTAGAAGGATTCCCATCACTACATCTTATGGTGTGCGGGAAATGTCGATGAAACATCATTTGTTTAGCAGTCTCACTTTGGATTTTGTAGTGAATGGACGGGCGTCATCGCGGGCAAGCCCGCTCCCACAGGTATCTGCTTAGACCAAAGGATTTGTGAACGACACCAATCACTGTGGGAGCGGGCTTGCTCGCGATGAGGCCCGAAAGGACACCCTTGAACTTTCAGTTAAAAACCACCGCCATTGATCGTTCCCACGCTCTGCGTGGGAATGCCTCAACGGACGCTCCGCGTTCGGCTCTGGAAGGGACGCGGAGCGTCCCGGGCTGCATTCCCACGCAGAGCGTGGGAACGATCAACGTCAGCTTTTCCCGCACAAAAAAACGCCCCGCAATTGCGGGGCGTTTTCATTGAGGCTGCAATCAGAAGTCAGCCTTGACCGACATCACGAAGTTGCGCGGTTCACCGTAGAAGTTACCCCAGCCTTCGGTACCGACCGTGGCGTAGTAGCGCTTGTCGAACAGGTTGTTGCCGTTCAGTGCCACGGACCAGGTGTCGTCGATGCGGTAGCCGATGCGACCGTTCCAGACCGCATAGCCGGCCTGGGTGACGTTGTTGTTGCTGGTAGGCGAGACGCGGTAGTTGCCGCTCTGGGCATTGACGCCGGCACCGACGGTGACACGTTCCAGCGGGCCGCTGAGCGCATAGTCGCCCCACACACGCAGCAAGTGGCGCGGCACATAGGTGTTGTACGACACGCCATCCTGACTGACGTCGGCATCTTCCAGAATCTTGGTCTGGGTGTAGGTGTAGCCGGCGAGCAATTGCAGACGATCGATGACTTCACCGCTGACTTCAGCTTCGAAGCCCTGGGCGCGCACTTTTCCGGAGTTCAGCGAGCAGCTGCTGTCCGGGCAGGCCGGGTCATCCTGGGCTGCGTCTTTCTGGACGGTGCGGAACAGGTTGAAGGAGCTGTTCAGGCGACCGTCGAACCATTCACCCTTGATCCCCAGTTCATAGCTCTGGCCGATCAATGGCTTGAGCGTCGAACCGTTGATGGTCTTGTAGCCGCCCTGTGGGGTGAAGATATCCGCATAGCTGGTGTAGACGGTCAGGTTGTCGTTGATGTCGAACAGCAGCGCGGCGAACGGGGTGACTTGCCCGGTTTCCTTGGCCTCGGAGCTTGTCGGCGTGCCTTCGCCGCGCCAGAACGAGACGGAGTCGGTTTCGGACTTGTACCAGCTGACGCGGCTGCCCAGTACGAAGGTCAGCGGATCGGCCAGTTTCAGGCGTGCCGTGGAGTAGGCGCCGTATTGCTTGATCCGCATGTCCACCGGACCACCCCGGGAGGCGTTGGCCAGGTAAAAACTTTCATCCGGCTGGGGCAGGTGATGGTTGGGGTTCAGCACATTCTGAGTTTGAGGCAGGAGGGCCACGGCGTAGAAGTCGTCCTTGTGGGAGCGGCTGGCGTTGGCACCGACGATCAGCTCGTGCTCTTGGCCGAATGCGTTGAACTTGCCGTCCACATACGCGTCGAGGCCGTAGTCGACCTGATCGTAGTCAAAGATGCTGCCGATCATCGCGGTACTGGTGCTGGTGGCGCCAACCGGTACTGAACCGCTGGGGAAGGCGTATTCCATGTCCTGGGTGTTTTTCGAGTAAACCCCCGCGACCTTCAGCGCCCAGTTGTCGTTGAACTCGTGTTTCAGGTCGCCAAAGTAAGTGGCCCGCTTGCTGCGCTGGTTGTTCCAAGCGGTGTTCAGGCACGTGGAACGAGAGAGCTTCAGGTCGCTGCCATCGGCGTAGCGCGGCAAGCCGCCCCAGCACGGAGTGGCATCGACGTCTTCATAGGCCATGCCCAGGCCGAGAGTGGTGTAGTCGCTCAGGTCGAAGTCCAGCGCACCGTAGTAGATCTGGTCCCTGCGTTCGCCCACGTCATAGAAATACTGACGGGTCTGCTGGGTCACCACGGCCCGGCCACGAATGGTGCCGGCGTCGTTCAGCGGGCCGCCGGTGTCGACCTGGCCACGGTAGTTGTCCCAGGTCCCGGCAGACAACGACAGTTGAGTGTGCGGGGTGTCCTGGCCGCGCTTGCGCACGAAGTTCACACCCCCCGCGGTGCCCCCGGCGCCCTTCATCATCCCGGCCGCACCGCGCAACACTTCGACCCGATCATAGATCGCCATGTCGCTGTTGAAGGCATCGGCCTGCACGTAGCTGCTGCCGATGTCCAGCGGCACACCGTCGTACTGGTACTGGCCGGTCATGCGGAAACCCCGGGAGTAGAAATACTTGCCGCCCATGGGCGAATCGTAAACGGTAATGCCCGGGGTCTTTTCCATGACCTGTTCGATGGTGTTCAGGTTCTGGTCATCGAGCATCTTGCGCGTGATGACGGTGATCGACTGCGGGGTTTCCCTGAGCGAGTGCTCGCCCTTGCCAATGGTCACCGCGCCGGTGGTGTAGGAGTTGCTGCCTTCGGTGGTCGCGCCCAACCGCTGACCGTTGATGCTGGTCGGTGCCAGTTCCATCGCACTGCCGGTGGCCGGCGCCAGCAGCGTGACCGTGTTGCCGTCGCGTTGATGGCGGATCCCGGTGCCCTTGAGCAGCGCGCTGAGCGAATCATCTTCCTGATAGCGGCCGTTGAGGGCGCTGGAGCGCAGGTTCTGAATGCTCTCGGGGCTGTAGATGATTTGCAGATTGGTCTGTTGACCGAGGGTCTGCAGCGCCTGAGCCAATGGCTGGGCCGGGATGTTCAGGGTCCATTCCTGGGCCTGGACATACGGCGTCACCGCCAGGGTCATCGCCAGGCCGAGGCCGGTGGACGTCATGCGCGAGCGGGTCGTGCTGCTCATTAACAGGGCGCGGGTCAGAGGTCGAAGCATGAAACGGGATGCGGACATGAGGTTAAGACCTTGGCAGGTATAGTTGGTAATGGTTCTTATTCATCTCATTAAGACGAGGAGGCCGCGGCAAACCGGAAAATTATTTTTCCGGTCCAGGGGCAATGCCGGTCAGTTAAGTGGAGGCCAAGACTCTGTGGCGAGGGGGCTTGCCCCCGTTGGACTGCGAAGCAGTCCTGAACCTGCAACCTCGTTCTGCCTGGCACACCGCATGCAACGTAATTGCGACTGCTTCGCAGCCGAACGGGGGCGAGCCCCCTCGCCACAGGGGGCTTGGCACGCCCCCAGGCCTCGTCAGTCAGGCGGGTTGCAGTTCGCTTTTGACCTTGCCGGCCTCCATGCGCACCAGTTGATCGGCTACGTCGAAATAGCGGTCATCGTGGGAGATGACGATGATGGTCTTGCCCAGGCGTTTCAGGTCGGGCAGCAGTTCGGTGTAGAAAATGCGCCGGAAGGTCGGGTCCTGATCGGCCGCCCATTCGTCGAACACCAGCACCGGCCGTTCTTCGAGCCAGGCATTGACCAGCGCCAGGCGTTTGCGCTGGCCGGTGGAAAGGTCGGTGGTGCTGAATGCGCCGTCGCGCACGCTGACCTTGTGCGCGATCTCCAGCCGTTCGAGGTAGCGCGTGGCATCCTGGGGCACTTGCCGGTCGCCCTGAATCAGGTCATCGAACAGGTAATAGTCGGCAAATATCGTGGTGAAATTCTGCCGGTAGTCATCGCGATTGAGGGCGGTGATCGGCTGGTCGTTCACGCGGATCTCGCCTTCGGTGGGCGCATAAAGACCCAGCAGCAGTTTGATCAGTGTGGTTTTGCCGCAACCGTTTTCACCGACGATGAAGACAATGTCGCCTTGCTCGATGCGCAGGTTGACCGGGCCGAGGCGGAAGGGCTCGCTGCCCTCCACCGGGGGGAACGCGTAACGCACGTTGCTCAGTTCCAGGCTGTGGACCGGGCCGGGTTTGTGGCCCTGATCTTCCAGCAGCAGGTGCGGTTCCGGGGAGGAAAACTGTTCGCTGAGCTCGGCGATCCGGCGAAACGCAATCTGCGCACGGCTGATGATCGGCAGGGTGCTGACCAAATGTTCCAGCGGGCCCTTCATGTACAGCAGCACCAACACAAAACCGCTCATCACGGCCTTGTCGGCACTGGGCCAGAACGATTGCAGGGCCAGTGCCAGGCCGATGACCACGAAGAACAGCATCGAGCCGAACGACTTGGCAATGACGAAGGTATTGATCGAGCGGATCTGCGTGTCACAGATTTTCTCGGCGGTTTTCTGGATGCCGGAAACGAACATCCGCTGACGCCGCGGGCGGTGGATGCGCAGTTCCTTGGCCCCTTCGGCGATGGCGTTGTAGTGCTTTTGCAGCTCGTCTTCGGAGTCTCGCGCCGCGTAGAAACCGCGCATGCCCTTGGCCCGGGCGATGGCCTGGATGGTGGTGCCGATGGCGATGGCCACCAGCATCATCAGAAACATCGGCCACGACAGCATGGCCAGGTAGCCGAGGCAACCCAGGGTCACGGTCAGGGAAATCGCCAATGGCGCGAAGGCGAAGGCGAAATCGCTGATGGTGTCCACGTCATGGGTCAGCACCGGGATCAGCCGGTGGCTGCGGTAGCGCTCGATCTGGTCGATCGGCGCCGACAGCACTTTCTCCCCCAGCTCTTTGCGCAGCCTGGCGATGATGTGCTGACCGACGTAGTTGGTGCCGATGTCGGAAAGAATCGAGGTCAGCAGCGCCAGCACGCACAGCCCGGCGAAAATCATCACCACGGTGCGGGTCAGGCCATCGGCGGAATGCAGCGCATTGTTGATGGTTGCCAGCAACACGGTGACGCTCAGGCCACCGATCATGCCGAGCACGATGGACACAGAGACAATCAGGCGGAAGGGCTTGAGCAGGGCGAACAATTCGTTGATCGCCCCACGCGTTGGCTTGGTCATGGAGGATTCCTGCTTCGATGCGGAGGGAGTGCCGGTACTTAAGGAAAACGAATGGTCGGGGACTTTATTTAAACGGCTGCGGAGGGTAATTGCCGGTTAGTCACAACACCTGCGGCGAGGGGCTTGCCCTAATGCTGGTAGCTAAAGCCGCGCAAACTTGTGGGAGCGAGCCTGCTCGCGATAGCGGTGGGTCAGGCAACATTGATGTTGAAGGTGCCGCCGTCATCGCGAGCAGGCTCGCTCCCACAAGGGCAAGCCCCTTACCCCAAGGGATTCAGAACTCACGCACTACACGAAACCCCAGCCAGTCGCCGCTGCTAGTGGGCAGGCTGCTGTTGCGATTGCCGGAGCGGGAAAACACCGGTGCTTCGCCCCAGTCGTTGCCGCGCATGACCTGGCGTTTGCAGTTCTGCTCCAGCCACGGGCTGCCGTCGCTGGGCACGCCGACATAGTCTTCGCGGTAGCAGTCGGCGACCCACTCATAAACGTTGCCGTGCATGTCGAACACGCCAAAGGCGTTGGCCGGGAAAGTGCCGGCCGGGGAGGTGAAGTTGTAGCCGTCGGCGGCGCCGTAGGTGTTGGCGTTTTTGGAGATCTGGTAATCGGCGCCTTCATCGAACGCAAAGGGGAAAGCCCCGGTGCTGCCGGCGCGGGCGGCGTACTCACGGATCGACTCGCTGGGCATGCGATAGGCATGACCGGTTTTCTCCGACAGCCAGGCAATGTAACCCTCGGCTTCGGCCACGTTCATGCACACGGCCGGGTGGCGTGCCGTCTGTTTGAAGCTCGGTTTGCCGGCCGTGCAGCGACGACCCGGCCGATCATCGAAGTCGGCGGGGGTGTTGCCGGTGGCGCGCGTGTACGCGTCCCATTCGCCGGCCAGTACCTGGAAGCGACTGATGGCGAAGGGGCGGGTGAAGGTCACTTCATGCAGCGGACCTTCATCGGGCTGGTGGCCGACTTCATCCGCTGGTGTGCCCATGGTGTAGCGGCCGGCGGGCAGCACGACCATTTCCGGACAGTCCTTGCAGTCCTTGAACACCTTGCCGGGAGTTGGCGGGCTTGCGGCCTGAGCCGTACCGGGCAGCAGGCTGGCGAGCAGTGCGGTCAGTGCCAGGGCCGATAGGGTTCGCAGGGAAGAGGGCATATGGAGCGTTTTCATAAGTCGTCTCGGTTAAAGGAAAACGGTGCCTCGCAGCTCACTCATCAGTCATGCCGACCATTGTGGCGAGCGAGCTTGCTCGCGCTGGGCTGCGCAGCGGCCCCAAAAATCTGCCAGTCATTGCCGATTTTTGTGAGCGCTACGCACTCAAGCGCGAGCAAGCTCGCTCGCCACAGGTCTCTGACTCAAGACTTTCCAAGTGAGCTGCATTGGCCTGGGAGCGAGAGTTCACGCGGAGCGCTTTTTGCCCAGCACATCGATGAAGCGGTCCACCTCGGCTTCGGTATTGAGCAGGCCGGGCGCGGTGCGGATCACCGGGCCGACGTCGCGGCTGACGGCATCGCTGACAATCCGGTTTTGCATCAGGTGGGCAGCCACGGCATCGCCGTCCTGACCCTTGACCCGGAAGAAGCTGAACCCCGCCGAAAACTTCGGATCGACCGGGGTGACCAGCTCGACACCCGGTTGCTCCAGCAATCGCTGTTTCAGGTAACTGTTGAGCTGATGGATACGTGCCTGGACGTCGGCCTTGCCCAGTTCCAGGTGCAATTTGAACGCTTCGTCCACGGCCCAGCGATGTTCGAAGGCGTGATAGCCGCCCGGGGACATGGTGGTGGAAAAGCTCGTGGCTTCGGAGAAGGTCGGCACGCTCGGGCTGACGTATTTCAGCTCTTCGCTGCGGCTGCAAACGATGCCGGTACCGCGAGGGCCGAACATCCATTTGTGGGTGCCGGCAATGAAGAAGTCGCAGTTCATCGCCGGGAAACTCAGGTCTTCGACGCCGAAACCATGCACGCCGTCGACCACGTAAACAATCCGGTCCTTATCGTCGCGCTGGCGATTGTGTTCATCGACGAGTCCGGCGATGTCGCTGATTGGCAACTTCACGCCACTGCCCGAGTGCACCCAAGTCATGCCCAGCACGCGGGTCTCGGGGCGGATGTTGCGGTTGATGGTATCCAGCACCTGATCGGCCGAGATCGACTGTGGCTGCTCGAACAACTGAATCTTGCGCACGCGGGTGCCATCGCGCTGGTTGCGAAAACGCAGGATGTTGTTCGTGGAGTAATGCTCGTGAACCGTAGTGAGGATTTCCTGATCGGCGCGCACTTGCACGCCGCCATAAATCATCGCCAGGCCTTCGGTGGTGCTGCCGGTGAGGGCGATCTGTGTCGGTTTGGTCTGCAAATACCGACCGGCCCAAAGCCGTACGTTTTCTTCGCGCTGGTGGGTCACGCCCAGGTCCCAGTCCATGGCCAGCCCGGGATTCAGGTCCAGCGCGGCGCGGTGACGGGCGATGGCCTCGCGCACGGGTTTGGGGTGGGAGGTCACCAGAAAGTTGGCGAAGTGGATGTAGTTAGGGTCCTGGTCGAACAGCTGACGCAATTGCGCCCACTTGTCCCGGGGCAGCGCTTGCGATTGCGCGGCGGCGACCGGTGAGCCGAGGCTGGCAGCCAACGGCAGGCCAGCGGCGAGGATCCCGGCCTGTTTCAGAAAGGTCCGACGGTCACTCATGGCTTGAGCGGTTCCTGGCGAGAAATCAGCGTGGGCTTCGCGGCTTTTTGCACCTGTTCCCAGACCCGCAGGAAGTTGCCGCCCCAGAGCTTGGCGATATCGGCTTCGGAGTAACCGCGCTGGATCAATTCGGCGGTGACGTTGCGGATTTCGCCGACGTTTTCCCAGCCCTTGATGCCGCCGCCGTCGTTGAAGTCCGAAGCGATGCCGACGTGGTCGATGCCGACCTTGCGCACGGTGTAATCGATAGCGTCGCCGAGGTCCTTGAGCGTGGCCTTGGGTTCTTCCTCAAGAATGGCGTACAGACCGCTGGCGTATTGACCGAGCTTCTGTTCGGACCAGGCGGTGATGATCGGATCACCCGGCATCAGCGCCATCGCCAGGTTGGGCAATGGCGGCAAATCGAAACGTGCGCGCAGGGCGTTGAGTTTGTCCTGTGTGCCTTGGGTCAGCGGTTTGAGGTATTGCGAGAAACCGACCACCTGCACCACACCGCCGCTGTTCTTGATCAGCTGCAACTCTTTGTCGCTGAGGTTGCGCGGGATGTCCACCGAGGCCCGTGGTGCCGAGTGCGAGGCCACCATCGGCGTGCGGCTCAGCTGCGCCACTTGCTCCAGGCCCTTGGTCGACATCTGCGACACATCAATGATCACGCCCAGATCGTTGAGGCGCTGCACCGCTTGTTTGCCGATGTCCGACAACCCGTCGAGGGCATCGGGGGAGTCGTTGAAAAACGGCAACGGTCGTGACGAATCGGCCCAGCTGTTGTTGCCGATGTAGCTGAAACCGAACATGCGCATGCCGCGAGCGGCCCACAGGTCCAGTTTGCTCAGGTCATTGCCCAGCGGGTAGGCGTTGAGCATGCTGATGAAAATCGCAAACTTGCCTTCGCCGTGCAGGCGTCGGAAGTCGTCGGGGGTGTAGGCGATGCCGACCTGATTGGGAAAGTCGCGCACCAGTCCGGAGATGATTTTGTAGCGCACTTCCTGCTGGTTGCGCGCTTCTTCGACGAAACCGTCGGTGGGCCTGTGCGGGGCGTTCGGGCCGTTCCACATTTCCGGCCAGCCGAAGACCGTCAGCGCCGCGCCGGACAGTCGGCCACGGTTGGCCTTGATCAGGTCGAACTGGCCGGAACCGTCCTTGTCGGCCTCGTTGCCGTGGGCACCGAAACTCAGGGGAACGGTGATGTGGCTGTCGAAGGAAAGGATCCGCTCCTGCAGTTCGGTGGCCTGTTTCATCACCTTGACCGGATAGCCGGGGTTGTCCTTGAACCAGTAATCCCAGACCAGCCAGCCTGCGCCAGCACTGATGGCCAGGGCCAGTGGCAGGCCGAGGTACAGGGCCTTTTTCGAACGTGTTTTTGTCATCGCCATCTCAGTCAGGTTCGCCGTTGAGTGCAGGCGCAGGGGCCTTTGCTATCTGGGAAGAACGAGTGACCAACAGAAAAAATTAGCGGCTTGTGCGATTCCCTGTGGCGAGGGAGCTTGCCTGTGGTGCAGGCTTTTTTGTGGCGAGGGGGCTTGCCCCCGTTCGGCTGCGAAGCAGTCGCAAACCGGCTTACACGTTCTGACTGCGGAATCGCGGTGAGCGGATTCAGGGTCGCTTCGCAACCCAACGGGGGCAAGCCCCCTCGCCACAAAAGCCTGCGCCACAGGAAAGGAAAGCCCTCTATCCACAGAAAGCCCCCCACAAGGGACTGTCTGGTGCGCTTAAATTTCCCCCCACAACAAACGTTCTAGCTTGGATAAAGCCTGCTTCAAGGCTGACACAGGTAGGGCAATGACGATTTCTCGACGCTGGTTCATGGCGGGCCTGGCGCTCACGAGCGCTGCGGTGCCTGCCGCTTTTTATGCACATCGTGAGTTGACCCGGGAAAAGGAACCGATCACGCCGGGGGAGGCCACGGTCGACCTGGCGAGCACCGCCGGGCAGCAACTGGCCGACAGCTTGCGTGGAATCTGGGACATTCGTTTTGTCGGCAGCGATGCCGGGCTTGAGGGCTTGCCGCAGGACGGGCTGGAGCTGTTTCTCGACATCGCTCATCGCGGACGAGGGTTGCGCGGCTACCTGGACACCGGCACTCATCTGCGTGGGGAAGGGGTGCCGCACTATCAGGTCATCGGCGATCTGGCACCGGCCAATGGCGCCGAACTGTACTGGCGGCTGATGCGCACCGACGCCCCGTTGGTGGCGCCAGTGTATGAGTTCAAGGCCAAGCTCGATGAGGTTTGGGCCGCTTTCGGCAACGCTGGCAGCGGTACGTTCAACGGCCAGGTGCTGAGCCTGAATCGCCCATTGGGTTTACCCGAACTCGACAACCGTTTTATCGCCATCAAGCGCCGGTTTCCCGAAGCGCGGGAGCGCACCGCCCTCAACCCGACATTTCTGGCGTGGCTGGTGTCCCCCGAGCATCGATTGTTTCATCAGCTCTGGCACGCTTCCCGGGACAAATGGCACAAGCTCTCGGAGAAAAAACGCGAGGCCTTGCGCGGTATCGGCTGGCAACCCGGCCCACGGGACAAGGAGCGTGATGCCCGCGGACCGCGCAAGGACCGCAACGGTTCGGGCATCGATTTCTTCTTCATGCACCGGCACATGCTCGGCATCGCCCGGTCCATGCAGGAGTTGCCGTCATGGCCGGCGTTCCCCTTGCCGCAGCCGGAACTCGAGCGGGATCGCCAGGGCTTCGCGCGCTATTTCGATAATCACGATGGCAATGCCTTGCCGCCAACCTGGTTGACCGAAGGCGACGACGAATACACCAAGTGGGTCAGTGACATCAAAGCCGCAGAGACCTATCACAGCAACTTCCAGGTTTGGGAGTCGCAGTACCGGGATCCGCGTTACCTGTCGAAACTGACCCTCGGCCAGTTCGGCTCGGAGGTCGAGCTGGGCCTGCACGACTGGCTGCACATGCGCTGGGCCTCGGTGGCTCGGGATCCGTCCAACGAGATACCAGTGCCGATGGCTCGGGATCAGGCCGACTTTGCGGCGCGCTGGTATGCCCCGGAAAACGACTTTCTCGGCGATCCGTTTTCGTCCCACGTCAACCCGGTGTTCTGGCGCTTCCACGGCTGGATCGACGATCGCATCGAAGACTGGTTCCGCGCCCATGAACGTTTTCACCCCGGCGAACTGAGCCGCCTGGAGGTCAACGGCGTGCCGTGGTTTGCGCCGGGGCGTTGGGTGGAAGTGGGCGATCCGTGGCTCGGGCCGGACACCCACGGTTGCAGCACGACGCCGGGCCTGCAGGTGGGGCGTTCGGTGGAAATGGATCCGGAAACCATGAAGCTGGCGTTGCGCATCACCTTTGGCGATGAAGACAACATGGGTGACCTGTTGCGCAAAGTGCCGCGACGGCCGTGGTATGCGCGGCATTTGAAGGTCAAGGGATGGCCGGTTTAAGCAGATAGACCGCGTTATCGTTCATCGCGAGCAGGCTCGCTCCCACAGGATCCGGGCTGGACACAATGTTTGTGTACGACGCCGATCCAATGTGGGAGCGAGCCTGCTCGCGATAGCGATCTCAAAGCTCACACCGAGCTAAAGCACCTGCCAACCCCCACCCAACGCCTTGTACAGCGCAATACTGGCCTGCAACCGCGACAATCTCAGCTGCACATTCAGATCCTGGGCGGCATACAGCGTGCGCTGGGTTTGCAGCACCGTGAGCAGGTCTTCGGCACCGGCCTGGTAACGGCTCTGGGCGATGTCGAAAGCGCTCTGCGCCTGGCTCAGTTCCTCTCCCTGCCACTGGCGTTGCTCGTCCAGCCCGCGAATGCTGTTGAGGGCTTTTTCTACATCGGCGAAGCCATTGATGATTGCCCCGCGATAGGTTTCCAGCAGTTCCTGTTGGCGCGCCGTGGCCTTGTCGCGCTCGGCGCTGAGGCGCCCGTTGTTGAAGATCGGCGCCACCAGTCCCGAGGACAGGTTGTAAAAGGTGGTGCGCAACAGATCCGAGGCCAGGTCGGCACCGGTGCCCAGGCTGGCGGTGAGCGTCAGCTTGGGCAGCATCGCCGCGCGGGCGACGGTCACATCGGCCTGGGCGGCGGCGAGTTTGGCTTCGGCGCTGGCGATGTCCGGACGGCGGCTCAACAATTCACTGGGCACGCCGCTGGCAATCTCCGGCCAGTGCAATTGATCGAATGGCTGCTCCGCCAGCGTCAGTGCCTGCACCGGTTGGCCGAGCAGGGCGGCGAGGGTGATCCGCGCTTCCCGTGCCTGTTGTTGCACCAGTGGCAGTTTGCGTTGCTGTTCGGCCACCAGGCTTTTTTGCTGAGCCAGTTCCAGCGCCGTGGCGCTGCCGGCGTCGTAGCGAGTCTGCACCAGTCGCAAAACGTTTTGGGCGTTGGCCAGGTTCAGCTCGGCGATCCGTTGCTGTTCACGTAACGACAAGGCCTGGGTGTAGCTGTTGGCCACGCCGCTTTGCAAGGTCAGCTCCACGGTGGCCCGATCGAACTCACTGGCCTGCAAGCCAAAAAGGGCGCTGTCTCGGGCCGCCCGTTTACCGCCCCAGAAATCGATCTCGTAACTGGCGCTCAGTTCCGCATCGTAATAATTCAGCGAGCGATTATCGGGGCTGACGTCCAGTTGGCTGTAGCCCTTGCCGTGCAGCAAGCGTTGGCGATTGGCGTTGAGGCCTGCCTTGAGTTCGGGCAGCAGCGGGGCGCCGGCGATGGTGGCGCTGGCCTGGGCCTGCTGCACCCGGGCGACGGCGGCGGCCAGATCGTGGCTGCCCACGCTGGCCTGTTCGATCAGGCGATTGAGTTGCGGGCTGCCGAACTGCGTCCACCATTGCCGATTGCTGTGTGCAGCGGCGGCGGTGTTCGGCGATTGCCAGGCGACGGGTGGTTGCAGGCCGCTGTCGGGGCGCGGCGCAGGGTTGCTGCAGGCGGCCAGCAACAGGCTGGCGGCCAGAAGGGTCAGGGGCACTTTCATAGGTCGATCATTCACTGGTAAGGGCCGTGACCGGATCGAGCCGGGCAGCCTTGCGGGCAGGCATGAAGCCGAAGATGACACCGGTGACCAGGGCGCAGCCGAAGGCGCCGAGCACGGCGAACAACTGGAACGCAACCGCGACATTGCCGAGCAGCAGCACGCCACCGACCAGCAGCGCCAGACCGATCCCGGCGACACCGCCGACCACCGAGAGCATCACCGCCTCGGTGAGAAACTGGCGCAGGATGTCGCGCTGACGGGCGCCGGTGGCCATGCGAATACCGATTTCCCGGGTGCGTTCACGCACGGTCATCAGCATGATGTTCATGACGCCGATACCGCCGACCAATAACGAAATCGCTGCAATCGAACCGAGCATCAATGACAGCGTGCCTTGGGTGCGGGCCTCGGCCTGGATCATGGCGGCGTTGTTGGTCAGCTCGAAATCGCGCTTGCCCTTGTGCTCGCGCAGCATCGTTTGTTCGATTGCCTGCTCGGCCTCCTTGACCTTGCGCGCATCCTTGGCGGCGATCACCACATACTCGGGATTGCGGCTGCCAAACAGACGCACACTAGCAGCCGAATAGGGCACGGCGATGCGGTTGTCGCTGTCGGAATCGCCGGAACTGGAGCCTTTTTCCGCCAGCACGCCAAGCACCTGAAACGGCACGTTTTCGATCAGGATGTACTGGCCAATCGGGTCGGCCAGGTCTTTGAACAGCTTCTCCCTGACCTTGTGGCCGATCACCGCAACGGCGGCGGCGCTGTCTTCATCGGCCTGGGTGAAATAGCTGCCCTGAACCACCGGCCAATTGAAAATGCTCGGGAAGTTGGTGTCGTTGCCGCCCACATAGGCGGTGTGATCGGCGTTGCCGAAACGCACGCCGGCCGTCGAGCCGTTGACCGGCATGATCCGCTGCACCTGAGGCAGATTGGCGAGCGCGGCGACGTCGTCGAGGGTAATGATCCCGGGCGGCGTACGCGGATTGGGCGCGGCGCCGCTGAGGTAAATGATGTTGGAACCGAAGGCGCCCATCTGCGCCATCACCTGGCGCTTGCTGCCTTCGCCCACCGCCAGCATCACCACCACTGACGCAACGCCAATGACAATCCCCAGCAGCGTCAGGGCAGTGCGGAAGCGGTTGATCCACATCACGCGCCAGGCCGCCTGAACCGCGTCCAGCAGTTCGCCTTTCCAGGCGCCATTGGGCTCGCTGCCGGCGCTCAGGCGCTGGCGCAGGTCCACGGCTTGCAGCGCGCCGGGACGGGCCGTGCGCGGGGCGGCCGAGGGACTTGTGGCGGTGTCGCTGATGATCAGGCCGTCGCGGATTTCGATGACCCGGTT
This sequence comes from Pseudomonas sp. TE12508, assembly GCF_056279485.1. Lineage (NCBI taxonomy): Bacteria > Pseudomonadati > Pseudomonadota > Gammaproteobacteria > Pseudomonadales > Pseudomonadaceae > Pseudomonas > Pseudomonas sp. TE12508. The sequence goes on from NZ_JBWCCN010000019.1 coordinate 59,007, forward strand.
GGCACGCCTGGCCACTTCGCGGTCGTGGGTGATCAGGATCACCACGTGCCCCTGACTGGCCAGTTCGTCGAGCAGGCTCATGACTTCGGCGCCGCTGTGGCTGTCGAGGGCGCCAGTGGGTTCGTCGGCGAGGATGATGTGGCCGCCGTTCATCAAGGCGCGGGCGATCGACACCCGTTGCTGCTGACCGCCGGAAAGCTGATGTGGACGGTTGCCTGTGCGCGAGCCCAGGCCGAGGCGCTCGAGCAGGGCCGCCGCGCGGGCATGGCGTTCGTCCGCCGGGGTGCCGGCATAAATGGCCGGCATTTCGACGTTTTCCTGGGCCGATCCGGACGGGATCAGGTGGTAACCCTGAAACACGAAGCCGAAGGCCTCGCGCCGTAGCCACGCCAGTTCGTCGCTGCCAAGGCCAGCGACGTTTTCTCCGGCGAACAGGTAGTCGCCGCTGGTGGGGCGGTCGAGGCAGCCGAGGATGTTCATCAGGGTCGATTTGCCGGAGCCGGAAGCGCCGACAATGGCGACAAATTCGCCGGCATGGATCGACAGGTCGATGCCGCGCAGCACTTCCACCACGGGGCTGTCGCCACCGCCGTAGGCTTTGCGAATCTGTCGCAGGTCAATCAGGGGCGTTTGCATTCAGCCTCCGCTGCCGGTGAGCGGGGCGCTCAGCACGTGATCGCCTTCCGCCAGCCCCTCGAGAATCTGCGTGCGCAGCCGGTCGCTGATCCCGGTGCGAACCTCGCGGCGCTGAACCTCGCCGTCGGCCGCCACCACTTGTGCCACTTGGCGATCCGCCGCGGTGCCGTTTTGCAGGGCCGCGGTGGGCACCGTCAGCACGTTCTGCGCCTGCTGGGCGACGAAAAATACCTGGGCGGTCATGTCGGTCATCAAGGCGTTGTCGGCGTTGTCGACATCCAGCAACACGGTGTAGAGCACCACCCGTTCGCTGCCGCTGCGACCGCTGGTGGGGCTGCCCTGCGTCTGTTCGAGCGGGCGCGGCGGCACCGGCAAAATCTGCCGCACGGTGCTGCTCCAGCGCCGGCTGCCACCGCTGAGGGTGGTGAACCAGGCGGTCATGCCGGGTTTGACCTGGCCGATATCGGCTTCGGAAACTTCGGCCCATACGGTCATCGGTGACAATCTTGCAATGCGCAATATCAGCGGCGTCTGTTGTTGGGCATTGAGCGTCTGGCCTTCCCGGGCGCCGACGGCGACCACCGTGCCGGACATTGGCGCGTAGATCCGTGTGTAACCGAGCTCTGCTTCATCGCTGCGCAAACTGGCCTGGGCTTGACGAATCTGCGCCTGGAACATGTCGATGCGCGCTTGTCTCGCCCGGACTTCGGCGCGGGCGGTCTGCACATCTTCTTCGCGGGTCGCGCCGCCAGCCTTGAGGTTCTGCTGGCGCTGGTACTTTTGCTGCGCCAGATCGTGCTGGGCGCGCTGCTCTTGCAATTGGGCCTTGAGGTTGTCGATGGAAAAGCGCCCGGCGTCGAGTTTGGCTTTCTGGGTCGAGGGATCGATCTCCACCAGCAATTGGCCTTCCTTGACTTGATCGCCGGCCTCTACATGAATTTTCTGGATCTGCCCGGACGCCTGGGCGCCGACGTCGACGTAACGTCGCGGTTGCAGGGTGCCGAGGGCGGTCACGCTGTTTTCGATATCGGCGCGGGTCACGGCGGCGGTGGCAAGTTTTTCACGCCCCGGCGGGATCACTTGCCAGGCGGCCAGGGCAACGGCAGGGATCAGGCACAGAGCGACAAACAGGGCGCGTCGGGTGGGGCGGGGACGTTTCATGCGGGGTTCCAGCCGGTAAAAATCGGCCCGTCGCTCGGCGTGCGCGGCAGTGACCGGCGCCGCTGAACGCTGTCGGTGGACCGACAGACACGGGAAGCTGTCCTGTAAACGAGAACCCCGGAGCAGAATTTAAGCCTTGAGACATGGGGTTACAGCACGACAAATGAGGTTATTTCTCAAGTAAATGGATCCAGTGCTTTAAATCTATATGAGAATTACTATAAATTACGCCTCTTGCGCGCTGCCATCATCGTGCCGCCATCTCTTTTATGGCGCACTCTTTATGGCACAGATTGGCCCAAGAACCGGGAGTCATGTTGGAAAACTACTATCGCGAGCTGGTGTGTTTCCTGAACGCCAAGCTAGGCAACCGTCAGGTGGCCGAAGATGTGGTGCATGACGCTTATCTGCGGGTGCTGGAGCGTTCCAGTGACACGCCGATCGAACAGCCCCGGGCGTTTCTTTATCGCACCGCGCTCAATCTGGTGATCGACGACCACCGACGCAATGCCTTGCGCCAGGTCGAATCCCTGGACGTACTCGACAGCGAAGAGCGCTACTTCACGCCATCCCCCCACAACAGCCTCGATCATGGCCAGCGCCTGGACATGCTTCAGCGCGCACTCGCGGAGTTGCCAAAGCTGTGTCGCGAGAGTTTTCTTTTGCGCAAGATCGACGGCTTGTCGCACCCGGAAATCGCCGAGCACCTGGGGATTTCCCGGGCGCTGGTGGAAAAGCACATCGTCAATGCCATGAAGCATTGCCGGGTGCGAATGCGCCAGTGGGACGCCCATTGATCGGCACCGTTTAATCAGGCCTCGTTAAATTTTTTTTCATTGTCCTCGTTCCTATTCAACAGACGATCTGCTGCCGCACAAGGCCGGTCAGGTCACCCAGGCTTTATCCCCGCTGGTCCGGGGTTCATCCAGAGGACACTGGAAATGACACAGGCAATTGCATCGCCCATCGTTCACGACCTGATCGGCGTCGGTTTCGGCCCTTCGAACCTGGCCCTGGCCATCGCCCTGCAAGAGCGCGGGCCGAGCCAGGGCGAGCTGGATGTGCTGTTTCTCGACAAGCAGGCGGACTACCGCTGGCACGGCAATACCCTGGTCACCCAGAGCGAACTGCAGATTTCCTTTCTCAAGGATCTGGTGACGCTGCGTAACCCGACCAGCCCATATTCTTTCGTCAATTACCTCAAGCATCACGGTCGTCTGGTGGACTTCATCAACCTCGGCACCTTCTATCCGTGCCGCATGGAGTACAACGATTATCTGCGCTGGGTCGCCGGGCAATTTACCGAACAGAGCCGCTACGGCGAGGAAGTGTTGGCCATCGAGCCAGTGCTGCACCACCAGCAGGTCGAAGCACTGCGAGTGATCTCGCGTGATACGCAAGGTCAGCAGCATGTGCGCACCACCCGTTCGGTAGTGGTCAGCGCCGGCGGTACACCGCGCATTCCCGAAGCGTTCAAGGCACTGAAGGATGACGGCCGGGTGTTCCATCACTCCCAGTACCTGGAGCGCATGGCCAGGCAGCCGTGCGTGAACAACCAACCGATGAACATTGCGATCATCGGCGGCGGGCAGAGTGCGGCGGAAGCCTTCATCGACCTGAACGACAGCTTCCCGTCGGTGCAGGTGGACATGATCCTGCGTGGCTCGGCCCTGAAACCGGCCGATGACAGCCCCTTCGTCAACGAAGTGTTTTCGCCGGAGTTCACCGACCTGGTGTTCCAGCAGGCCAGCAGCGAACGCGAGCGTCTGGTCAACGAGTACCACAACACCAACTATTCGGTGGTGGACATCGACCTGATCGAACGCATCTACGGCATCTTCTACCGGCAGAAAGTCTCGGGCATTGCGCGACATGCGTTCCGTACCCTGACCACCGTCGAAAAGGCCACCGCTACCGAGCGCGGTATCGAGCTGGCGGTGCGCAACAACGCCACTGGAGAAGTCACGGTTCGCTGCTACGACGCCGTGGTGCTGGCCACCGGTTACGAGCGCCAGATGCACCGCAAATTGCTGGCGCCGCTTGCACAGTATCTGGGCGATTTCGAGGTCGATCGCCACTACAAACTGATCACCGACGAGCGCTGCAAGGCCGGCATCTACATGCAGGGCTTCTGCCAGGCCAGCCACGGCTTGAGCGACACCTTGCTGTCGATCCTGCCGATCCGCGCCGATGAAATCGCCGGCTCGCTGTATGACCATGGCAAGTCGCGTGGGCATGGCCGGTCGGTGATGGATTTGTTGTTGGCGACTGCCAGCTGAGATTTGTGGCGGCTATAAGGCCGCCATCGCGAGCAGGCTCGCTCCCACATTTGATCTCTGTCTTACACAAACTCTGTGTTCACTGAGGATCCACTGTGGGAGCGAGCCTGTTCGCGATAGGCCCCTGCGAAGCACCACAAATCTTGAATCCTGAACCCTCCTGACTAACTCCTCGCTGCAACGGCGCGGCGAAACCCGACCCGTTCCGAGGGCCATGTACTGAAGGGATAAATGGCGCAGTTTTTAGGAAACGTCCTACAGAACGCTTCCTCGGTCTTGCGTAGCCTTGCCGCCTCACTCATCAGTCATTGATTGACCTGGAGGCACGCGATGATCAACAAAACCTTGCGTATCCTGATCGCCGACGAACAGCATTTTCACCGGATGAAAACCGAGCGGCTGTTCAATCAGCTCGGTTATTACCGGGTGGCCCCGGTACAAAGCCTTGTGGAGATGCTGACCCTCATCGAGTACGCCAGCGAGCCATTTGATCTGGTGGTCATCAACGCCTCGCTGGCGGATGGGGCATTGAACCTGCTCGGGTTCTTCCTCGTTAACGGCCAGGTTCACCACGCCTTGATCTACGATGGCCAGCAGGCACAGTTGTCGCCGACCCCGGCCGCAGGTGTTAAACAGAAGGTTCAGCAAAAGGTTCAGGTGAGCCACGGGGCGCGGCCTGATCTGGTGTCCATTCAACGGCTGATGGCGCTCATCGATCCGCCTGCGGGTGAAGCTTCACAGTCCCCCGTGCCTGCGCGATATCAGCATCAAATGGCTTGATTCTGGGTTACCGCTCGTCGGAACTATCATTTCTGACAGGTACCTTCTTCCTGTCCATCATGCAAAAGTCTTAGCGCAGCCGTTGCATCCGGTTCGTCGTTATCCGGCGTGCATTGGTGCGCAATCGTCAGATCTTTGCACAGGGAATTACCATGAAGTCAGTGCTGATTGTGGACGATCATCCGGTGGTACGTGCCGCAGTCAAAATCGTATTGGAGAAGGAGGGCTTCAAACGGATTTATGAGGCGTCCAGCGGTAGCGAGGCGTTGTCGATGCTCCGAGAGCATTCACCCACGCTGGTGCTGCTGGATCTGGTCATGCCCGAGGGCGATGGGCTGGATGTGCTGGACCGGATCAGGGCCAGTGACTGGTCATGTCTGGTACTGGTTTTCACGTCCCTGGATCCGCTGTTTTTTCAAGAGCGTTGCATGCGCGCCGGGGCCATGGCGTATGTCGCCAAGACCAACGACCTGAGTCAATTGCACAAAGCCGTGCATGCGGTCATGACCGGTTACACCTATTTTGCGCGGCTGCCTTCGGGATCGCAGGACGCCCTGCAACGCAGCGAAAAACAGATGATCGACAAACTCTCCAACCGCGAACTGACCATCCTGCAATACCTGGCCCGGGGCACGAGCAACAAGGCCATCGCTGAGCTTATGCACCTGAGTCACAAGACCGTCAGCACCTACAAGACCCGCTTGATCGAAAAGCTTGGCGTGAACGCGGCGGTGCACCTGCGGGACTTCGCCAAGCGCAATCATCTGATCTGAATGAAACCGACCGTGCGCATCGTCCTGTTGGCCTTGATGTTGAGCCTTGTGCCGCACGTTTCAGCGGCACTGGCTGACGAGCCGCAGCGGTTGCATCTGCTGGGGCGCTCCACCGTGGAGGGCTTTGAGGTCAAGCTGGATGAAAAGGACTGGCAATGGCTACGCGATAAACGAGCCCTTCGCCTGGGTGTAACGGGGGCGGATTACCCGCCGTTCGAAGTGACGCGTCACCGCGATGAACTGGAGGGCATCACGGCCGATTACGCCGAGCTGCTGGGGCAACTGCTGCATGTCAAAATCGATGTGCTGCGTTATGCCACTCGTGAGGCCGCCATGGACGCCCTCAAACGACATGAGCTGGATCTGCTCGGAACCTCGAACAACTTCGAAGCCGCCGACCCTGCGCTAACCCGGTCCCGAGCCTATGCCGAAGATCAGCCCATGCTGGTCACCCGACTGAACGAGCGAGTGCCCGTCGACCTTGCCGGCAAACGCATCGCCATGGTCGAAGACTATTTGCAGGCGCAGACCGTTGAAGATTTTTATCCCGATGCAAGTTTGCAACTCTATCCCTCGGCACTCGATGCGCTCGGAGCGGTAGCGTTCGGGCCAGACGATGTGTACCTCGGCGACTTCATCAGCGCCAATTATCTGATCAACAATAACTACCTCAACAATGTTCATCTGGCGGGGCCTTCCGGTCTGGATGCCAATCCATTCGGCTTTGCTTTGGCGAAGGACAATCCGCGTCTCAAAAGCATCATCGACAAGGCTCTGGCGGCGATTCCGATGGAACAACGCGTGGTCATCGAAGTGCGCTGGAGTGCCGGCAGGGCTAATGCGGCGGGTCAGGAACAGGTGCGTTTGAGCCCCAGTGAACAACGCTGGCTGGACCGGCATCCGACGGTCACTGTCGGTGCGATCGACAACTTTGCCCCGCTGACGTTCTACGATGCCCAAGGCCGGTTCAACGGGTTGACGGCGCAGTTGCTGACGCTGATCAGCCAGCGCAGCGGTTTGACCTTTGAGGTGCAACGCGGCCACTCACTGGACCGGCAGATTGAGCAACTCCAGGGCGGCGAAATCGACCTGTTGCCTGTGGTCACTCCCAGTACCGAGCGTGAAGACGCATTGCTGTTTACCCGCACCTACCTCAGCAATCCATTTGTGCTGGTCAGTGCAACGACGACGGGCAGCCCAAGGACGCTGGACGATCTGGCCGGTAAACGCCTGGCGATTTATCGTGGTCATCCGTTGTTCGGATTCCTGCAGGCCCGGGCGCCGCAGGTGCGCCTGGTCGAAGTGCAAAGCCCGGCCGAGGGCATGGAACGGGTGATCAAGGGGCAGGCTGATGCGACGCTCAGTTCATTGATCGTCGCCCGTTACCTGATCGCTCGGCACTACCCGGATCGTCTGCGCGTCAGCAGCACCGTCGGCGACCAACCCGCCCGTATCGCCCTGGCCACGCACCGCGGCGCGCTGGAGTTGCATTCGATTCTGAACAAGGCGTTGCTGAGCATTTCGCCTCAGGAAATGGACGATCTGGTGGCCCGCTGGAGCAATGATGTGGTGCTGGATGACAGCTATTGGCTACGCCATCGTCAAGGCATTCTTCAGGCGTTTGCCGTGGCTGGCGCCCTGTTGTTGCTCGCCCTGGGCTGGATCGCCTGGCAGCGCCGGCAAATCCGTCAGCGCCAACACTGGTTACGGCAATTGCAGGAGGCCAAGAACGAGGCGGACGATGCCAACCGCGCCAAAACCACTTTTCTGGCCACCATGAGTCATGAGATCCGCACACCGATGAACGCCCTGATCGGCATGCTCGAACTGGCCCTCAAACGTGCGGACGAGGGCGTCACCGATCGCTTTGCCATTGAGGTGGCGTCCGGTGCCGCACAACAATTATTGGCGCTGATCGGTGACATTCTGGACATCGCCCGTATTGAGTCCGGGCATTTATCCCTGACACCTGAACGCGCCAATCTTCGGGAGTTGGTGGAGTCGGTGTGCCGGGTTTTCGAAGGCCTTGCACGGCAGAATGAACTGGCGTGGCGAATCGATCTGGATGAGCACAGTGATTGCGATGTGTTGATCGACCCCACCCGTTTCAAGCAGGTGCTGTCCAATCTGCTGAGCAACGCCATCAAGTTCACCCGTGAAGGCGAGGTGAGCCTGACGCTGCGGGTGACGCCCGTGACGCCGGAGCATCTGGCGGTCAGTGTGCGCATTGAAGACACCGGCATTGGCATCAGTGACGTCGATCGGCAACGGTTGTTCAGCCCGTTCGCCCAAGCCAGCAATAACCAGCAGTCAGCTCGCGGCGGCTCCGGGTTGGGCCTGGTAATCAGCCGTACCCTGTGCGAAATGATGGGCGGCCAGTTGCAACTCGACAGCGTCCTTGGGCAAGGCACACAGGTCGACATCACCCTTGAGCTGATCGCACTGCAACCGTTGCCTTCCATTGCGGCAGTGGATAGCGGGGGGCAGGTGCCGACGCGACCACTGACGATTCTGGTGGTCGACGATCACCCGGCTAATCGTTTGTTGCTTTCATGGCAACTGAGCCACCTGGGGCATCGTGTTCTGGAGGCTGAAGAGGGCGCCCGGGGGCTGGAGCTGTGGCGCGAACATGAGTTCGATCTGGTGGTTACCGACTGCAATATGCCCAGGCTCAGTGGTTATGAACTGGCGGGTGCAATACGCGACGAAGAGCGCGTCCAGGGATTACCGTCGACGCTGATTCTGGGCTTTACCGCCAATGCGCAGCGTGAGGAAAAAGTCCGCTGCCTGGAGGCGGGTATGGACGATTGCCTGTTCAAACCCATCCTGCTGGCGGATTTGAGCGCATGGCTGGCGTCCAGGTTTGCAAACGAAGCACCCGAGACGCTCGAAGAGCAACCCGCGTCCGAGATGGACCTGAGCGGCTTGGAGCAATATGTCGGTGCGGACCGCACACTGCTCGATCGGCTGGTGCGCGAACTGGCGGTGACCAACCGGGTTGATCGGGATGATCTGCTCGAGGCGCACGCCAGAGGCAATCGCCATGACCTGCAAGCCCTGGCGCACCGCATCAAGGGCGGTGCGCGCATGGTCCGTGCGGTGCGTTTGATCGAGCATTGCGAGCAACTGGAGCGTGTCATCAATGAAGGGAACACGGTGCTGCTCAATGAAGCCGTCGATCGGTTGCAGCACGCTATGTCATTGCTGGACAAGCATTTGAGCGCAGATTCGAGCCAGGTCTGAAGCTTTTAAGCAATATCGCTATGGCTAAATTCCTCGCCCAGAAAGTCGATCAAGGTCCGCACCGACGGCAGCAATCCGCGTCGTGACGGGAAGATCGCATGCACGATCCCGCACTTGGGTGTCCAGCCCGGCACCAGTTCCACCAGTTGGCCGGCGGCAATCTCATCGCGCACCACCACACTCGGCAGGTGGGCGATGCCGATGCCGGCGAGCACCGCATGACGCAAGGCCAGCAAGTCGTCGGTGACCATCCGCGGGGTATGACGAATCAGCGCGCTGGCGCCATCGGCACCGAACAATTCCCACTGATATTCCCGCTGCGCGCCACCCCAATGCACGCTCGGCAGACCGCTGAGATCAGCCGGCGTAGCCGGTGACGACAAGCGCTGCACAAATGCCGGACTCCCCACCAGGCATTGGGTGCTGTTGCCCAGCACCTTCATCACCATGTCAGTGTTTTCCAGCGGTGGAAAGCGCACGCGCAACGCGATATCGAACCCTTCGTGGATCAGGTCGACCCGGCGGTTGGTGCTTTCGATGAACAACTCCACCAGCGGGTATTTGAGCATGTAGCGGGTCAGCATCGGCCCGACCCAGGAATTCAGCAGTGCTGTCGGGCAACTGATGCGCACCAGGCCTTGGGGTTCGGAGCGATTGCGTTCGATCAGTTCGGCGGCGCTTTCGGCTTCCACCCGCATGGCCAGGCAACGCTGGTAATACGCCTGGCCGATTTCGGTCAACGAGCAATGCCGGCTGCTGCGGTGCAGCAAGCGCACACCGAGGCGTTCTTCGAGCTCGGCAATGCGTCGGCTGAGCTTGGATTTGGGCATGTCCAGCGCGCGTCCGGCCGGGGCGAAACCGCGGTGCTCCACCACTTGGGTGAAGTAGTAGAGGGTGTTGAGGTCTTCCACCATCGTTCTCCAAATAGAACGCTAAGGCTGATTTTTGCAGTCTAGCGCACCAAAGGCGCCGGTTTTAAGCTTTGTCCATCGCGTCACAAACAGATTTGGAGGAAAAGATGAAAAACATCATCGGTATCTACACCAGCCCACGACCTCACTGGGTCGGCGACGGTTTTCCGGTTCGCACGCTGTTTTCCTACGACAACCTGGGCAAACACATCAGCCCGTTTCTGCTGCTGGATCACGCTGGCCCTGCCGAATTCACCCCGACCACCGAGCGTCGTGGCGTTGGTCAGCATCCGCACCGCGGTTTCGAAACCGTGACTATCGTCTACAAGGGCGAAGTGGAACACCGCGACTCCACCGGCAGCGGCGGCAAAATCGGCCCCGGCGATGTGCAATGGATGACCGCAGCGTCGGGGATTCTCCATGAAGAGTTCCACTCCGAAGCTTTCGCCAAGAGCGGCGGCACCCTGGAAATGGTGCAGCTGTGGGTCAATCTGCCGGCCAGGGACAAGATGGCCGAGCCCGGTTACCAGACGATTCTCGACGCTGACATTCCGAGCATCCCACTGAAGAACAACACTGGCAGCCTGCGCTTGATCGCCGGTGAGTTCGAAGGCCACAGCGGCCCGGCGCGGACCTTTACGCCAATCGACGTATGGGACGTTCGCTTGAACGCCGGCAAGTTGCTGACCCTGGATCTGCACCAAGGGCGCAACACCGCACTGGTGGTGCTGCGCGGCACGGTTCAGGTCAATGGTGTGGAACTGGTTCGGGAAGGGCAGTTGGCGTTGTTCGAGCGCGATGGCAATCAGCTCAGTCTGCAAGCCAATAACGACGCCGTGGTGTTGCTGCTAAGCGGTGAGCCGATTGACGAGCCCATTGTTGGCCACGGCCCGTTCGTGATGAACACCGAGCAGGAAATTCACCAGGCCTTTGCCGACTTCCAGTCGGGACGCTTTGGCCGGATGAGTGATTGAAATCATTGTTGTTGCGCTGTGGCGTGCCGGGTTTGGCTGACTACGCTTGCCTGGCCACGTTTAAACGAAAAATCAGAGTTCACTTCCGCCGGCCCGTTCGGCATCGATAAAAAGCGAGGATTACCCCATGACTACTTCCTACAAACGTCTCGACAAGGATAACGCCGCCGTTCTGCTGGTCGATCATCAGGCAGGTTTGCTTTCTCTGGTGCGCGACATCGATCCGGACCGTTTCAAGAACAACGTGCTGGCCCTGGCCGACCTGGCCAAGTACTTCAAGCTGCCAACGATTCTGACCACCAGTTTCGAAACCGGCCCCAACGGCCCGCTGGTGCCGGAACTCAAGGCACTGTTCCCGGACGCGCCGTACATCGCTCGCCCAGGCCAGATCAATGCCTGGGACAACGAAGACTTCGTCAAGGCGATCAAGGCCACTGGCAAGAAACAACTGATCATCGCCGGTGTGGTGACCGAAGTCTGCGTGGCGTTCCCGGCGCTGTCGGCACTGGCCGAAGGTTTTGAGGTGTTCGTGGTGACCGATGCTTCCGGCACGTTCAACGAACTGACCCGTCAATCGGCGTGGGATCGCATGTCTTCGTCCGGTGCCCAACTGATGACCTGGTTCGGCCTGGCCTGTGAACTGCATCGCGACTGGCGCAACGACGTGGAAGGTCTGGCGACTTTGTTCTCCAACCACATTCCGGACTACCGCAATCTGATGACAAGCTACAACACCCTGACTAACGCCAAGTAAACACTGATCAACTGTGGGAGCGAGCCTGCTCGCGATAGCGGTCCGACAGTCACTGCAAATGTGTCTGTTCTACCGCCATCGCGAGCAGGCTCGCTCCCACAGTGTTTTGTGTTGTTCTCAGGCCATCAATTGCTCCTACACTGTGCCCAATCTGTGAGATCTTCGCGCCATTGGCCCTTACTGGAGTTGCTTGATGCTGTCACTGCTTACCGATCACCCGTTGCTCAGCGCGCTGATTCTGATCCTGATCGATCTGGGATTGTGGCGTTTGATCACGGCCAGCGGCAGCAACTGGAAACTGGTGGTGCGGCTGGTGATTTTCGCGCTGTTCAGCATGCTGCTGTTCAACGAAGGCTTGAACCCCATGGAGCCGGCGCCCTGGGCCGACAATGTGCCATTGCACCTGGCGGCGACCGGTTTGCAAATTGGCTGGTGGCTGTTCGGCGCGCGCACCCTGACGGTGTTGATCGGCGCGGTGATGATGCAACGGGTCGGGCACACCGGGCGTTTGTTGCAGGATCTGCTCGGCGCAGTGATTTTCCTGATCGCGATCATCGCCGCCCTGGCGTACGTTCTCGATCTGCCAGTCAAGGGCGTGCTGGCAACGTCCGGTGCGTTGGCGATCATTGTCGGCCTGGCCTTGCAAAGTACCCTCAGCGACGTGTTTTCCGGGATCGTCCTGAACACCACCAAACCCTATCAACTGGATGACTGGATCTCCATCGACGGCACCGAAGGCCGGGTCATCGACATTGACTGGCGCGCCACGCGCCTGCAAACCGCGCAAGGTAGCATGGCGGTGATTCCCAACTCGTTGGCGGCCAAGGCCAAGATCATCAACTTCAGCCGACCCAGTGACATTTTCGGGGTGTCGATCAGCTTGCAAGTAAGCCCCCATGCTCGTCCGCAAAAGGTGATCGATGCGCTGGAGCGGGCCATGCAGGGCTGTCGTCTTCTGTTGAACAAACCGGCGGCGAGCGTGGCGTTGAAAACCTCCTGCGGCACCGGCGCGGAATACGAAATCAGCGGTTTCGTGGTCTCCATGGATCAGAAGCGCGTGGTGCGCAATCAGCTGTTCGACTTGGCATTCCGGCACTTGCAGGCATCGGGTATCAACTTGCTGTCGAGCGCTGAGCCCAACTCGCCCGTGGCCCTGTCACGGCCACTGGCATTGCTGGAAAGCTCGAGCATTTTCTCGACCCTGCGCCAGGAAGAGAAGGAAGCCTTCAGCCAGAACATGACCCTGCAAACCTTCCGCGCCGGGGAAATGATCTTGTCGGCGGGGGAGGTCAGCGATCATTTGTTCATTATCGAATCAGGCGTGGTGTCGGTGGAACTGAGCCGTGGCGGGGTCAAGTTCGAGTCCGGACGCATGGGGCCGGGAGAGGTGATTGGCGAGGCCGGGATACTGTCTGACTCGTCAGTGCCGGCGGACATCAGCGCCAAGACTTTTTGCAGTTTGTACCGGATCGAGAAGGAATACCTCAAACCGTGCCTGGAGGCGCGGCATGACATCAGCGAAGCGATGAAGACTTTGCTCGATTTCCGTTTGCAAAAGGCCCAGACGTTTGCTCAGGAAACACCCAAGATGGTGGAGAAAAAAGGGTTTTTGCAGTGGTTGCGCAAGCGTAGCGGCTGATGTGTTGGTTGCCTGTTCGGGCCCCTTCGCGAGCAAGCCCGCTCCCACATTAGATCTTCAGTGAACACAGGTTTTGTGTCCGGCGAAGTCCAATGTGGGAGCGGGCTTGCTCGCGAAAGCGCCGGTACAGTCACTGAAAATCTTCTGGTCTATTGGCATCCTCAACTTCCCAATAATTGGCTATTTGTACAACCTCAGGTCGGCATTAACGTAGCGCCAACCCCACCTGTTATTGGAGCTCACCATGCAACCTCGTATCGATTTCTACACCGCTTCCCCAGACGGCCTGAAAGCCATGATGGCCCTGGAAGCCGCCGTCTCGAAGCTGCCGCTCGAAAAGTCGCTGATCGAACTGGTCAAGCTGCGCGCATCACAGATCAACGGCTGTGCCTTCTGCATCGACATGCACACCGCCGATGCCATCAAGGGTGGGGAAACGCCACGCCGGCTGTTTGCCGTGACGGCCTGGCGCGAGGCACCGTTCTTCACCGATCGTGAACGTGCCGCACTGGCCTGGACCGAATCCTTGACCCAACTGAGCCTGACCCACGCCCCGGACGAAGACTACGCACTGCTCAGCGCCGAGTTCAGCCCCAAGGAAATGGTCGACCTGACCGTGGCGATTTCCACCATTAACAGCTGGAATCGGCTGGCCGTGGGTTTTCGCAAAATGCCTCAGACGTAACGCCCTGGCTCTAATTTCAGTCAGTTAAGACGCAAAACCTGTGGGAGCGGGTGCGGCGATCCGACTTGCTCGCGAAAGCGGCATGTCAGGCGAAATCAATATTGATTGTGCTGCCGTCTTCGCGAGCAAGCCCGCTCCCACCAGGATTACGCGTTATTGAGTCGCTGTTAATCAGCGAATCCCCCTACAGCTATTTCCACCTTTCCCGACTTCTTTCCTGATCGATCCCCCGCAAAGTCCCCGCGCCTAATTTTCTGCGCGAGGGATTGCTCATGTTCGACTCCTTTTCTCCAGCAACTCCGTACTTTGCGGTGCATTGATGGAGCACGTTACCCGCATCGAGCAGGAACTCGACAGCTTCTCGCACACCCTCTCGCTCTATCGCGAACAGCTCAATCACTGGCTCAGCCAGACCGCCGACCAGGCCAGCCACGTGTCGGATCTGCCGTCACTGATGGGCATGGAACGGATCATCCGATTCGGAAGTTCCAGCACCGCTGTCAGCAGTGGTGACGACGACTTTATCTCCACCGTCGTCCAGTGCCCGAAAGGCGGGATTCTGGAAATCGAGAGCAAGTTCGAATCGGTTTACGACATTCCGTTGGGGAATATTCAGGTCGATGTGATCGCTATGGATGGGGAGAAGTCGACGCCGGTCACGCTCGATGAAAACGGCAAAGGGCAGTTCGAAGGCTTACCCGGCAAGTTCTACCGCGTTCATGTCCAGGGTGAAGTTGCACCCTCGAAAATCGATGAGCTTTTTGATTCCTACAAAGGCCTGACCACCGAGCTGGAGGGCTGGCTACGCAAGGAGTGGGAAGGGTTCAAACCACAATGGTCGCAGTCGACTTTTGCGGCCGCCGCTAACGGCATGCTGGCGGGCAGTTGGGCGGCGGTCATCGGTGTTTGGGACAGCCTCAGCCTGCTCTCGGACATTCTTCAGGATCCCCGCAAGTTCGCTGAACGGCTGGGCAGCGGCGCCGATGAATTGGCCAGGCTTGCGGAGACGGCGCCGGAGGTCATGGCCAAAGTCCAGCTACTGGCGAGTGACGAAGCGGCGCTCTGTTTACTGCTGCGTACCGCGAGTCTCTGGCTGGAAATGCTCCCACCCAGCGAGATCGCCGGCAACTCGGCGGAGGTGACCAGCCAAGTCATCGTTTCGGTGCTGATCGATATTCTGATTGCTTCAGCGCTGGCTTTCACGCGAGTCGGTATAACCGCCGCCAAGGCCTATCTCACACTTCGTGGGATTAAGTACGGGGCGTTGTTGGCTGGCCTTGCGATGCGTTTCGTCGAGGCCACTTTCAATATCCTCAACACCTTCATGAAGTACGTCGACCAGTACAAAGCAGTCGCCGCACGCGGTGTGGCAGCGGGTCTGAAAAAAGGTCGGATGCAACTGCGCTGGGATGCCAAACGCAACACCACGCTCAAGCAAAACGAACACCACGATGACGCGTCGAAACAGGCAACAAACCCCAATGGCGACAGCGCCACTTGCGTGCCGTCCACCTGCAAGAACGGTTGCCCGGTGTCGATGGTCACCGGCGAAGAGCTGCTGACCCTCACCGACGGTTCGCTGGACGGCATCCTGCCGTTCAACTTCACCCGGCTCTATCGAACCAGCGCCGCCGAGATCGACTGCGGGCTGGGTTTTGGCTGGAGTCATTCGCTGGCCCATCGGTTGGAAATCGACGGCGATCAGGTCATCTGGATCGACCACGAAAACCGCCGTACCCCGTTTCCATTCCCGAACCATGAACGCCCGGCGATCCACAACAGCCTCTCGCGCGCGGCGATTTATCTCGGCGCTGAACCCGAAGAACTGATCCTCGCCCAGACTGGCGACGACGCGCGTTTCTACCACTTCCACAACGGTCGGCTGACGGCGATCAGCGACGCCTACGACAACCGCCTGCGCATCACCCGCGACCGCCAGCAGCGCATCCAGCGCCTCGACAACGGTGCCGGCCGCGCTTTGCGGTTGCGCTATGACCGCGCTCATCTGATCGCCGTCGACTACCAGCGTTTCGTTCCGGCGCAGACCCTCGCCGAGGCCTGGTACACCGAACAAACGCTGGCCAGTTACCGCTACGACGAATGCGCGCAACTGATCGAAGCGAGCAACGCCGTCGGGGAAAGCGAGCGTTACGACTACGATGATCAGCACGTCATCCTGCAGCGGCAACTGGCCGGTGGGGCGAGTTTCTTCTGGGCGTGGGAAGGGTCCGGCAAAGCGGCACGCTGCATCCGGCACTGGGCGTCGTTTTCGCAGATGGATACGCGCTACGTCTGGGATGACCAGGGCAGCGTCACCGTCCAGAACATCGATGGCAGCGAAGAGGTTTACGTCCACGACGACCGTGCACGGCTGGTGCGCAAGGTCGAGCTGGACGGTGGCGAACACCTCAAGGCCTATGACGATCAGGGCCGCTTGGTGGCCGAGCAGGATCCGCTCGGCGCCTTCACTGAATACCGTTACGACGAAGTCGGACGGTTGGTGGCGCTGATTCCGCCGGAAGACGAGCCAACGGCCTACGAGTATCGCAACGGTTTCCTGCATGCGCGCTATCGCGGCCAAGCCGTGTGGAAATACCAGCGCAACGCCCAAGGCGACATCACGGAAGCGACCGATCCTGACGGTCAGGTCACCCACTATCACTACGACGAAAAAGGTCAGCTGCTGTCGATCCGCTACCCGGACACCAGTCGGCATGTGTTTGTCTGGAATGCCTTGGGCCAACTGGTCGAGGAAACGTTGCCGGACGGCGGTCAGCGGCGCTTTTCCTACGATGCGTTGGGGCGGCAGACGATCCGTCAGGACGAACACGGTGCCGTCACCCAGTACCAATGGGACGCCGTCGGCCGACTGATCCAGACGACTTTGCCTACCGGTGCCACTCGCGCCTTCAGCTACAACGCCTACGGCAAGATCACCGCCGAACGCGATGAACTGGGCCGCGTCACCCGCTACGAATACGCCGACGACCTGCACCTGGTCAGCCGCCGGATCAACCCCGATGGCACCCAGCTCCAGTACCGCTACGACAACGCGCAGCTGTTGCTGACGGAAATCGAAAACGAATCTGGCGAACAATATCGCCTGGACTACACGCCCAACGGCCTGATCCGACAGGAAACCGGCTTCGACGGCCGTCGCACCGCGTACGTCTACGACCTCAACGGTCATCTGCTTGAGAAAACCGAGTTCGGCGACGACGGCTCGCAGCTAATCACCGGCTATCAGCGGGACTCAGTTGGGCGTTTGCTGACCAAGACCCTGCCTGACGGTATCAAGGTCGAATACTGCTACGACTCGTTGGGTCGACTGACCAGCGTCGACGACGGCCACGACCATCCGCTGGAATTCGAGTACGACCAGCAGGACCGCCTGATCACCGAGCATCAGGGCTGGGGCACCTTGCGGTATGGCTACGACGCCTGTGGCCAGCTCAACCGCCTGCGCTTGCCGGACGGCAGCAAACTCGATTACCACCACGCCAAGGGCGGCGCGCTGACGTCCATCGACCTCAATGGTGCGCGGCTAACCAGTCACCAATTTACCCTCGACCGCGAACAAAACCGCCAGCAAGGCTTGCTGCTCAGCGAATACGCCTACGACGACCAGGGCCGTTTGAAGGCCCACGCCGTCAGCCAACAGCAAAAAAACCTCTACCGCCGCGACTATGCCTACAGCGCCAACGGCAATCTCGACCAGATCGCCGACACCCGCCACGGCCAGCGCAGCTACCAGTACGACCCCCTCAACCGCCTGACCCGCGTCCGCCACACCCGCGACGACCTACCGGAAAGCTTCGCCCACGACCCGGCCGGCAACCTGCTGATGCAGGACCGTCCCGGCGGCGCGAAAGTGCGGGGTTATCGCCTGCTCATGCAAGGCGACCGCCACTACGACTACGACGTCTTCGGCAACCTGATCAGCGAACGCCGTGGCACCGCACAAAAACTCGTCACCGAATACCGCTACGACTGCCAGCACCGACTGGTCGGCGTCACCACGCCGGACGGTCGCACCGCCAGCTACCGCTACGACGCCTTCGGCCGCCGCATCAAGAAAACCGTCGACGGCCATACCACCGAGTTTTTCTGGCAGGGTGACAACCTCGTCGCTGAAAGCAGCCGCGAGCACTACCGCAGCTACCTCTACGAACCGGGCAGCTTTCGCCCGTTAGCCATGCTCGACGGCAAAGGCCCGAAAAAGGCCTGCCCGTTCTACTACCAACTCGATCACCTCGGCACACCGCAGGAACTGACGGATTACGGTGGCGAGATTGTCTGGTCGGCGAAGTACAACGCCTACGGCAAAGTCACGCGTCTGGCGCTGGGCGGGGGCGAGCAGCTCGAGCAGCCGCTGCGCTTTCAGGGCCAGTACTTCGATACCGAGAGCGGCCTGCATTACAACCGGCATCGCTACTATGATCCGGACGTTGGGCGATACCTGACCCCGGACCCGATCAAGTTGGCGGGTGGGCTGAACCAGTACCAGTACACGCCGAATCCGACGGGGTGGGTTGATCCGTTGGGGTTGAGTACTTGCCCCGGCGGCGATGGTTGTGAAAAGCCGTCGGTGGAAGAGCAGGATCCGTCGGATACGGCGGTAGCTGACGGGGAGCCTCAATTGCCGGAGGTGTCTCGTGATACGCCTCAGATGGGATATCACGAAGAAACTTATGCGAATAAGCCAGTTAAACCCCAGGATGCCACCAATAGGTGGGAAGAGTTTTTAGGTGAGGGTCCCTATACAAACAATCACCCAAGGACGAATCTTCCTGATTCTGACAGATTGGTTTCAGCGGACGGTAAGAGAAGCATTCGATACGGGGCACATGAAATGGGTGGCAAGCCGAGTAAGCATCATTACCACGAGGAGAAGTGGATACTCCAGTTAAGGGAGAATGTTATGAACGTTGAAAATACCGTTGTCCGCGTCCCATTACTGAAGAAATAAGTATGAAAATAACCATAGATCTCGTGATTCTTGTTGCCAAAGAAGTTTTAGTTGGGTTTTCAACCAGTGTCGGGGCCGCAATCGCAGTTTGGCGTGCTGCCCCACCGAAAGTTGGTGAACAGTATGATGTCGAATTAGAAATCAATGATGAGTTTGTTTGGGGAGAGAATGCTTGCTCTTCGCTCAATAACGCTCACTCTATTGGAGTGATGGATGGCATCGTAACTATGACGGGGACTTTGATTTCAAATGATATGGAGGGCGGCGCAGTTGTTGAAGTGGGTGGGTCAATAATATTTATTGAGTTGATTGGATGTGCGGAAGCTGATTCGGTGTTCGTGGATTTAAAGGTTAAGAATATAAATGTATTTCCGACAGGTATCTGAAGAGATTCAGCAGTTTTCAATTGGTGTCGAAAAAAATAGTTGGGAGGATGAACAGCTACAAATAAATCCGTCCACTTTTTGCTTTATGTCCAATTTAGAGTGAAAAATTCTTATTGATCTTGGAACTGGGCGGCCGTATATCCCTGCACTCTCTTATTTTTTGGGGTGTTTTGATATTTATGATCGTGAAGAGACTCTGGGTGGGGAATTGGAGGGGTTCGATCCTAATGATCCGACGGGCAGGGAGGAGCTAATTCTCAAATATTACCTACCCAGAAAGCGATCATATCGGCAAAGATTTTTACTCTACAAATGTCTGGAGGAAGCTCTTCAGGACAGAAATTATGATTTCCAATCATTGCTGAAGTATGACTCTGAGGTGTATTCATCATTTCCTGATAGGTGGGATAAGATGAAAAATACCAGGGCATTTTTTTAAGACGTTTTTCGCTTGGCAACTGTTGTGTGGGAAGACGACCTTCAAAAAGCCAGCCTTGAAGATCAATCCACTTGGACGACTATCGGTTAGTTACGTTGATGGTCGTACATGCTGCGAAATTTCTGGACAAGGTCGTCGGAAGTTTCCTTCAACTCGTATCGGTTTCCATGAACTGGTGCGAAATGTTTTCCATCGATAGTCTCTGGTGGTCACTGAAGATTCAGTGGCAGGGTGTAGGAACCCTTCAATACCGTTAGAGCTACATTGACGTCGATGCTTGGTTTGCGGCCGTTAACGTGCGTCCGTAATATCTGTTGCGGCGGCTATGCGCGGGCACGCTTCGGCGTGGTCGAGTTTTGCTCTAAGGGTCTCGATATTCCTACCCCGTGCATAGCTGCCACCCTAGCCTGTAGGAAGGCCTAAGGCAGCTCCATTTCTTCCTTGGAGCATCTCAAATGGAAAATCTTCACCCCGATCCACCCTACGAAAAACCAATTCCCCACCCCAAAAGCCGCTTCATGGCGCTCACCAGCAATTGCACCGACATGCCCACTCTGTTCGTCGATACCCACGCGCCGTTGGATATCCTGACCGACGCCGCCAGCTATCGAATTCGTGCCGTAACGCAGGTGCTCGAAAACATGTCCATGCGCGGCTCAGTCGAATGCGATTCGATGATTCTCAGTGACTTTGCCTTGCTCTGCGCCATTCCGTTACGGGATGGGTGCGATGTGCTGGATGTGATTGGGCGACGGTTGAGGGCGCAGTCAGCAGCGGATTAGTTTCAGAGATTTCGGGTGTCTGAGCCGGCGTATTCGCGGGCAAGCCTCGCTCCTACAGATTTTGTGTCGGGTGTAATTATTGCGAACGACGCAAGACCCTGTAGGAGAGCCAGGCTTTCCGCTTCGCGACCCAACGGGGGCAAGCCTTAATGAGCATCCGCACTCGGCGCGGCCGGTGGTTGCACCTTGCGCATCAAGGGCACCATCGCCGTGGCGAGGATGAAGCAGACCATGATCATCAGGAACGTGTCGCCATAAGTTTGCGTCTGCGCTTCGCGGTAGGTCAGCAGCCACAACTGACGCAGGCTGGCGGTGACGCCGATGTCACCGCTCTGGCCGAGGGCGGCGAAGTTATGGCCGACCTGGGACAGCCACTGATTCAGCGCTTCGTTGGTGCTGTTGAGGTTCTCCGCCAACCGGGTGAAGTGCAGGTTGGTGCGGTCATTGAGGATCGTGGCGCACGCGGCGATACCCATCGCGCCACCAAGGTTGCGCATCAGGTTGAACAACCCCGAAGCATGTTTGAGCCGCGCGGGCGCCAGTCCGCCGAGGGTCAGGGTCACCGCGGGCGGTACTGCCAGTTGTTGAGCGATCCCGCGCAAGGCTTGCGGCAGCATCAACTCTTTAGCTCCCCAGTCATGGGTGATCGGGCTGAAATCCCACATCGACAAGGCGAACAGCCCAAGGCCGGTCATCATGATCCAGCGCAGGTCGATGCGGTTGGCCAGAAAGGCGTACAGCGGAATCGCCAGAATCTGGAACACCCCGGTGGAAAAAACCGCCAAGCCAATGTCCAGCGCGCCGTAACCGCGCACCCGGCCGAGAAACAGTGGCGTCAGGTAAATCGTCGCGAACAGGCCGATCCCCGTGACGAATGAAAAGAAACAGCCGAGGGCGAAGTTGCGGTCTTTCAAGGCACGCAGATCGACGATCGGATTGGCCACGTGCAGGGTTCGACCGATGAAAGCCAATCCGGCCAGGCCGCTGATCCAGGCGGTGGTCAGAATCGTGCTGTCGCTGAACCAGTTCCAGCGCGGGCCTTCTTCGAGGGTGTATTCCAGGCAGCCGAGAAACACCGCCATGAACAGCATGCTCAGGTAGTCGGCGCCCTTGAGCAGCGACAATTCCGGCTGGTCGATTTTCACCAGCATCGGTACCGCCACCGCGACGAAAATCCCCGGCACCAGGTTGATGTAGAACAGCCAGTGCCAGGACGAAATGTCGGTGATCCAGCCACCGATCACCGGCCCCAGCGTCGGTGCCAGCGAGGCCACGGCGCCGATGGTTGCGGCGGCGATCACCCGTTGTTTACCGGTGAAGAAAAAGAACGCGGTGGTGAACACCAGCGGGATCATCGAACCACCGAGAAACCCTTGCAGGGCACGGAAGGCGATCATGCTCTGGATGTTCCATGCCGCGCCGCAGAGCAGGCTGGCCAAGGTGAAACCCACCGCCGAAGCGCAGAACAACCAACGGGTCGAGAACACCCGGGACAGCCAGCCCGACAGTGGAATCACGATGATTTCGGCGATCAGGTAACTGGTCTGCACCCACGCGGTTTCGTCGGTGCCGGCCGAGAGCCCGCCGCCGATGTCACGCAGCGACGCCGAGACGATCTGGATATCCAGCAGCGCAATGAACATGCCGATGCACATGGTGGCGAAGGCGAACACCTTGGTCGCCGTCGCCATGTTGGCGGCATTGAACGGCTGCGCAGGGGCGGCGAGGGCGCGGTTCATGGCGCGCTGGCCACGGTCGGGGTTTCAGGCTCGGCGCGGGTGTCCACTTCGGCCGTCACCGACAGACCGGGACGCAGATGACCGAGCACGCCGTCGGCCGGATCGAGCAGGATTCGCACCGGCACCCGCTGAACGATTTTGGTGAAATTGCCGGTGGCGTTTTCCGGTGGCAGCACGCTGAACTGCGAACCGCTGGCCGGCGCGAGGCTGTCCAGATGACCGTGGAATTCACGTCCCTTGAGCACGTCCGCATGAACGATCACGCGCTGGCCTGGCGTCATCCGCGACAGCTGATCTTCCTTGAAATTGGCATCGACCCATAGTCCGCTGGCCGGCACCACCGACAACAGTTGCGAACCGGCCTGAGCGTAAGCGCCGACCCGTGCCCGACGATTGCCGATCACGCCGTCGACGGGGGCTTTCAACTCGGTGTAACCGACGTTCAACTGCGCCAGATCACGCTCGGCCCGCGCCTGGATCAACGCGGCGCGCGCTTGCTGCTTCTGGGTTTCTATCACGTTCAACTGACGTTGCGCGGCCAGCAGTTCGGCCTGAGCCCGGGCACTCTGCGCCTGTGCAGTCTTGAAAGTGGCGTCGGCCCGTTGCGCGCTTTCCACCGAGACGGCATTGCTGTTCACCAGGCGTTTGTAGCGGGCGTTATCGTCCCGCGAGCGGGCCGTTTCGGCGCCGGTGGCATCGATGCCGGCGCGGGCCTGGCCGATCACCGCGTGTTGCAGTTGTTCGGTGGCGTCGAGGTTGGCGAGTAACGCTTCTTCGGCAGCCACCGCACCCTCGGCCTTTGCCAGGTTGGCGCGATAGTCGCGGGCGTCGAGCCGAATCAGCACATCGCCGGCCTTGACCTTCTGGTTGTCGGTGACCAGCACCTGTTCGATGTACCCCGCGACCTTCGGCCCGATCACCGTGACGTCGCCACCGATGTAGGCATCGTCGGTTTCTTCGATGAAACGGCCGGCGGTCCACCAATGGGTTGCGTACAGCCCGATAAACACCAGCGCCGCGATGGCCACCGTCAGCAAGAGCAGCCTTTTAAGCAGGGGAGGCTTGGGTGTGTTCATCGCGACAGCAAGGTCGGGTTCAGGGCTGGGCATGCTGGTCATAGAGAAGTACCTGTGAGAAATGATGCTTTATTATGGATGCAATATGACGCTAGTAATATTTTCTGGCAATGGGTTTAGGCTGCCGGTGGTCAGGTTGGCTTTGAGTTAGAGGACGCATCGCGGACTTCTTTTATCGAACGCCTTGGCCGCCCGCCCTCGTTTTTTGATACTGATTCAACATCCCATCCAGTCTTCCGACGGGGTCACAACACGGGGGATCGAGGGAATCCATTGCTTCCGGTTAATAGGAAGCATTACTATTCGCGCCTCATCTCCACAGCACACCGCAATGACCCCCAAGCTGCCCCGCAGACACGGCTTTTTCGAGCATTACGAAGAGTTGATCGGCACCTGGACCCGTCGCCTGAGAAATCGTCAGCAGGCCGAGGACCTGGCCCACGACACCTTCGTGCGGGTGCTTGAGTCCGATTCGGCGGCGGTGCAACAACCTCGGGCGTATTTGCACCAGACCGCGCGCAATATTGCGGTGGACGGTTATCGGCGTGAGGATCGGCGGGGCGCCATGGAGTCGGAGGCGATTGATCACAGTGTGTCGTCGTCCGGCGACCCGGAGCATTTCATGCACGCGATCCAGTTGGCCGATTCCATCGAACGGGCGCTCACCGAGCTGCCGGTCAACTGCCGCAAGGTGTTCGTCTGGCAGAAGATCGAAGGCCTGACCCAGGCCGAAATCGCCGAACGCTTGGGGCTGTCCAAGAACATGGTGGAAAAGTATATGATCCGCACCCTGCGGCATTTGCGTGATCGCCTGGACGGGTTACAGCCATGATTCGCCGCGCCTTCTCATCCCCAGCCCAACAGGACTTTCCATGATGGATACTCGTGATTGTGCGTGCGGGCAAACAACGGTTCGCGACGACGCGGCGCGGTGGTTTGTGCGTTTGCAGGAGCCTGCCGTCAACGCCGAAGAACAGCGTGGCTTCGAGAGCTGGCTGGACGAACACCCTCAGCATCGCGACGAATATCAAATGCTCCAGAGCCTGTGGGCGGCAGCCGATCTGCTGCCGGCCAAGCGTTTGCACGCCTTGTGCGAAACTTCGCCGGCCCGCGGCAAACGTCGTCCGCTGGTGCGTTATGCGGTGGCCGCCAGTGTGTTGGCGGTGGCGCTTGGCCTGGGGCTGTTCAGTGGCTTGAACCCTCCGGCGACCTACACGGCTGAGTATTCCACGGCCCTTGGCGAACGTCGTCATGTGGCGTTGCCGGACGGTTCGGTGATTGATCTGAACAGCCGTAGCCGGGTGCAGGTGCGCTATGAAAAAGATCGTCGCGGCATCGAGTTGACGCAAGGCGAGGCGATGTTCAGCGTCGAGCACGATAGCAGCCGACCGTTCGTGGTCGAGGCGGGTAGCGGCAAAGTGACTGTCACCGGCACCCGTTTCGACGTGCGTCGCGACAGCACCGAAACCCGCGTCGTCGTAGAACAGGGCACGGTCAAGGTTCAAGGTGACGGCGCTGATTTCATCAGCCTCACCGCCGGCCTCGGTACTCGCGTCAATGCCCAGGGCATTGTCGCCGCCGCTTATGCGGTCAACCCTGCAGAACTGACCGCATGGCGCAGCGGCAAACTGGTGTTCAACAACGCCAGCCTCAGCGAGGTGGCCGAAGAGGTGTCGCGCTATCGGCAAAAACCGCTGACGGTCGGCAGCGCCAAAGTGGGTAATCTGCGCCTGACCAGTGTGTTCAAATCCGACAACACCGACGCGCTGCTCAAGGCCTTGCCGAGCATTCTGCCGGTGGCCATTCGGACCCTCGATGACGGCAGTCAGGAAATAATTGCCCGATAGATTCAGGTTTTTTTCGAGTTCTTCGTCTTCTTGTCCAACTGCAACTGGTTTGCATTAACAGCCGCACACTTTTGCGATCCACAGGACAATGTTCGACGTGAAGAAAACCACCGCTAAAAATAACAAATCATCCTGGCTGCCCCTCGCTCTCGCCTTGGCGGTCAGCTCGGCGCTGCCCCAGGCGTTCGCTGCGGATACCATTCATATTCAGGCGCAGCCGTTGGGCCAGGCCTTGAGTCAGCTGGGCCAGCAAACCTCGCTGCAGGTTTTTTTCAGCCCTGAACTGGTGGCCGGCAAACAAGCCCCGGCGGTCGACGGCAATCTCTCGCCGGAACAAGCCTTGCGCCAATTGCTGCAAGGCAGCGGCCTGCAATACCAGATCGATGAAGGCTCGGTGACCCTGATGCCAGCCCCGACTTCCGCCGCCAACGGTCCGCTGGAGTTGGGCGTGACGGACATCAAAGTGGTCGGCGACTGGCTCGGTGATGCCGACGCCGCCGTGGTGCAAAACCATCCCGGCGCGCGCACGGTGATCCGTCGTGAAGCCATGGTCGAGCAGGGCGCGATGAACGTTGGTGATGTGTTGCGTCGTGTACCCGGCGTGCAAGTGCAGGATGCCAACGGCACCGGCGGCAGCGATATTTCCCTGAACGTTGGCGTGCGTGGCCTGACCTCACGCCTGTCGCCACGCTCCACTGTGCTGATCGACGGCGTGCCGGCGGCCTTCGCCCCTTATGGCCAGCCGCAGCTGTCCATGGCGCCGATTTCCTCCGGCAACCTCGACAGCATCGACGTGGTGCGCGGCGCCGGTTCCGTGCGTTATGGACCGCAGAACGTCGGTGGCGTGATCAACTTCGTTACCCGCGCGATCCCGGAGAAAGCCACCGGTGAAATCGGCACCACCCTGGAAACCACTCAGCGCGGTGGCTGGAAACACATCGACACCGCGTTTCTCGGTGGCACCGCCGATAACGGCATGGGCGTGGCGCTGTTGTATTCCGGGGTGAACGGCAACGGTTATCGTAAAAGCAACAACAGCAATGACATCGACGACGTGATCCTCAAGACCCATTGGGCACCCACCGATCAGGACGATTTCAGCCTCAATTTCCATTACTACGACGCCAGCGCCGACATGCCCGGCGGCCTGACGCAGAAGCAGTACGATGCCGATCCGTTCCAGTCCGATCGTGACCATGACAACTTCAGCGGCCGTCGCAAGGATGTGTCCTTCAAGTGGATTCGGCAGATCGACGACCGCACCCAGGCCGAAGTGCTGACCTACTATTCCGACAGTTTCCGTGGCAGCACCATCGCCGCTCGCGACCAGAAAACCCTCAGCTCCTATCCGCGTACTTATTACACCTTCGGCATCGAACCGCGGGTGTCCCATGTATTCGATCTGGGCCCGACCACTCAGGAAGCCAGCGTCGGTTATCGCTACCTGAAAGAGGGCATGCATGAAGAGGCGAGCCGCCTGGCGCTGGTGAACAATCAGCCGGTGGTCACCAAAACCTCCGATGGTCATGTGTTCCAGGACCGCACCGGCGGCACCGAAGCCCACGCCGTGTACATCGATGACAAGATCGACGTCGGCAACTGGACCGTGACCCCCGGCATCCGTTTTGAAAGCATCAGCACCGAATGGCACGACCGACCGGTTCTCGACACCGCCGGCAAACCTGTGCAGGAAAAACGCCGCAGCATCGACAGCAACGAACCGCTGCCGGCCCTGAGCGTGATGTATCACATGTCCGAGGCCTGGAAGCTGTTCGCCAACTACGAAACCTCGTTCGGCAGCCTGCAATATTTCCAGCTCGGTCAGGGTGGTTCGGGTGACAACACCGCCAATGGCCTGAACCCGGAAAAGGCCAAGACCTACGAGATCGGTACGCGCTACAACGATGACGTGTGGGGCGGGGAAGTGACGCTGTTCTACATCGACTTCGATAAAGAACTGCAATACATCAGCAACGATGTGGGCTGGACCAACCTCGGCGCCACCACGCACCAGGGCCTTGAAGCCTCGGTGCACTACGACATGGCGGCACTGGACCCACGGCTCGACGGCCTGACCGCCAACGCCGGTTTCACCTACACACGCGCCGTTTATGAAGGCGAGATTCCAGGCTTCAAGGGCCGTGACCTACCGTTCTACTCGCGTCAGGTGGCGACTGCCGGGCTGCGTTACGACATCAACCGCTGGACCTACAACCTCGATGCCTTTGCCCAGTCCAAACAGCGCTCGCCGGGCACCGCGGTGAACGCTGATGGCAGCTTCAGCGGCAACTACATCACCGAAGGCAGCGCGGACGGCCAGTACGGCGACATCCCGGGTTACGTCACCTGGAACGTGCGTGGCGGGTATGACTTTGGCTCGCAACTGTCGAACCTGAAAGTCGGGGCAGGGGTGAAGAACATCTTCGACAAGCAGTACTTCACCCGCTCCAGCGACAACAACTCGGGGATGTACGTCGGCGCACCGCGTACGTTCTTTGTGCAGGCCAGCGTCGGGTTCTGATTGACCGAGGTGAATTCATCGCGAGCAGGCTCGCTCCCACAATAAATCTTCGGTGAACACAAGATTTGTGTACGACGCAGATCAAATGTGGGAGCGGGCTTGCCCGCGATGCTTTTAAACTTTCAACACCTTCCCGCCAATCGCCACGGCCACCAGCAACACCGCCATCAACCCAAAGGCAAAACTCAAGCTGCTGCCGTGGGCGATAAAGCCGATCACTGCAGGCCCGGCGAGAATGCCTGCATAACCCAGAGTGGTGATGGCCGGCACGGCGATGCTTTCCGGCATGACGGTCTGTTTGCCCACGGCGGTATAGAGCACCGGCACAATGTTTGAACAGCCAGCGCCCAGCAACGCATACCCCACCAGTGCCGCTTCCCAGCTCGGGGCAAATGTCGCCAGCGCCAGGCCCGCCGCGGCCGTCAGCCCACCGAACACAATCACCCGCGTATAACCAAGACGCCGAACAATTCTGTCGCCGGTCAAGCGCCCGACGGTCATGGTCAGCGCAAACGCCGCATAACCCAGCCCGGCATACGCCGTGTCGATCCCGCGCTCCTGCGCCAGGAACACCGCGCTCCAGTCGAGCGCCGCGCCTTCGGCCAGGAACACAATGAAGCACATCCCGCCGATAAACAGCACGATGCCATGGGGCACGGCGAATGCCGGGCCGGAGCTTTCACTGCCGTAAGGCAACAGGTGCGGCGCGGCTTTAAGCAATGCCAGCACTAGAATCACGATCACCACCAACATCGCCCCCAGCGGCGAAAAACCCAAACCGAGCAGGGCGCTGACACCCGCCGCGCCGACGATCCCGCCGAGGCTGAACAGCCCATGAAAACCCGACATCATGGTCTTGCCGCTGACCCGCTCGACGATCACCGCTTGCAGGTTCACCGTCGAATCCACCGTGCCCAGGCCCGCGCCGAACATGAACAACGCCGCGATCAACGCCGGAATCGTAGACACCGTCGCCAACAGCGGCAGTGCCGCACAGATCAACAAGGTGCCGCCGCTCAACACCCGACGGCAGCCGAAGCGCGTCGCCAGAATCCCGGCCATCGGCATCGCCAGAATCGAGCCCACCCCCAGACACAACAGCAACAGCCCAAGGGTTCCTTCATCCAGCCCGGCCCGCGCCTTGGCGTAAGGCACCAACGGCGCCCAGGCCGCGATGCCGAAGCCTGCGATGAAAAAGGCGATGCGGGTGGACATCTGTTCCAGACGTCCGGGGACGAAGGTCGCTTGGGTGTTGAGGTTGGTCATATCGATCCTTGGCAAAAAACGTCGCGTCCCCAAGGGACATTGAACAACCGCAAAGGGTTCGATCATCACGTCCGGGCGGGGGAGCAGTCAGGCAGGGTGACATCCTTGCACAGCCGGCCGCTGTTTCGCGATATCGTCGACACATCAATTGTTCATAGAGAGGGGCGCCATGACGCGGATGTACGATGCTCGGGGCAATATCTATGCGGTGGTGGCGCCTGACGCCCTGCGCGGCAGCGGTATAGAGCTGCCTGAACAGGCCTGCCGTGCCGCGCAAATCCGGGAAACCTGGGCGTTGTCGGCCATCGAGGCATTCTGCGGCTGGGCTCCCGGGACACAACCACCCGGCAGCAAGGCGCATCGTTGCGATGGTCTGCTGGTGGGGCCGTTTCAATCGTCGCCGCCGTTTGACCTGCTGATCGTCAACACCGACGGCAGCCTGGCCGAGCGCAGTGGCAACGGCCTGACGATTTTTTCCCAGGCCCTGAGTGAACAAGGGCTGATGCCGGAAGAGGCCTGTCAGCTGCGGGTTCATCACGACAAGAGCGACGCGGTTTCGCCGGTGGAGACTTCAGTGAAACCCGCTGAAATCGATGGTGTGCAAGGGTTCTGGCTGGATTTGGGAAAGCCTTCGTTCGGGCCGCAAGCGGTGGGTGCGCGCGAGGTTGAACGCGTGACGCTGAATGATCGTGAAGTCAGCCATGTGCAGCCGTTGTCAGCGCTTGATCCTGCCTGGAGCCGGAGCCAGTTTGTGCGCATCGGCAATCCGCATTGCGTGACGCTGCTGGCGAATGCCGACGCGTTGCCGAGCAATGAGCAGATGCGTGAGCCGCCATTGGCGCAAGGCTTGATGCGTATTGCCTATGCCATGCCGACCGGGGCAGGGCAGCCGTGTCCGGCGGGTGTGAATCTGCAATGGGCGATGCTTGAATCCGAGGGCCGAATCGTTGCACGGGTGTTCGAGCGTGGCGAAGGGCCGACCGCCTCGTCGGGCACCAGCGCCAGTGCGGTGGCGTGTGCGGCGTGGCGAGTGGGTTGGGTGGCGGCCGGGGCAGTGAAGGTGGTCATGCTTGGCGGCACGGCGCCGATTTTGCTGGAAGAAGTGGATGGTGAATTGAGTCGGGTGAGGTTGTTTGGTACGGCGCGGTTGATGGGTTGAAATTTAGATCGCCATCGCGAGCAGGCTCGCTCCCACAGTGGATCGTTGTGTACACAAATACCGTGTCCACCGAAGATCTAATGTGGGAGCGAGCCTGCTCGCGATGGCGTCAGCCCAGACAACCTGAACTTCAGCTCAGATCGCTGAAAAAATCCACCACCGGCATCTGCCGCTTCATCAACACCTTGCCCCCGCGAACCGAGTACAGCGGCAGGCCCTGGCTGCGGATCACCTCATAATCGCTGTCCGCCGACAGAATCAGCAGATTCGCCGGCCGTCCTTGTTCCAGCCCATAGCGATCACCCAGGTTCATGGCCTTGGCACTGTTGTCGGTCACCAGATCCAGCGCGCTCTGCAGATTGCGATAACCGAGCATGTGGCAGATGTGCAAACCAGCCTCGAGCACCCGCAGGATGTTGCCGTTACCCAGCGGATACCACGGGTCGACAATCGAATCCTGGCCGAAGCACACATTCATCCCCGCTTCGAGCAACTCATTCACCCGAGTCACGCCACGGCGTTTCGGGAAGCTGTCGAAGCGTCCTTGCAGGTGAATGCTTTCGGTGGGGCAGGAGACAAAGCTGATCCCCGAATGCCCGAGCAGCCGAAAGAGCTTGGCGCAGTACGCGTTGTCGTAGGAGCCCATGGCCGTGGTGTGGCTGGCGGTGACGCGCGAACCCATGTCGCGGCTGCGGGCCTCTTCGGCCAGCACTTCAAGGAAACGTGAGTGCGGGTCGTCGGTTTCGTCGCAATGCACGTCCACCAGGCAACCGGTGCGTTCGGCCAGGTCCATGAGGAACTTCACCGAGCTCACGCCCTGATCTCGGGTGTATTCGAAATGCGGAATGCCCCCGACCACATCGGCGCCCAGGCGGATCGCCTCTTCCATCAGCTCCCGACCGTTGCGGTACGACTCGATGCCTTCCTGAGGGAACGCGACGATTTGCAGGTCGATCAGATGACGGCTTTCTTCGCGGACTTCGAGCATTGCCTTGAGCGCGGTCAGCTCCGGGTCAGTGACGTCGACGTGGGTGCGCACATGCTGGATGCCGTGGGCGGCGAGGGTCTGGATGGTCTTCTTGGCGCGGGTCTTGGTGTCTTCGTGGGTGATGGTGGCCTTGCGTTCGCCCCAGCACTCGATGCCTTCGAACAGCGTGCCGCTCATATTCCAGCGCGGCTCGCCGGCGGTCAGGGTGGCGTCGAGGTGAATGTGCGGCTCGACGAAGGGCGGTACCACCAGATTACCGCCGGCGTCCAGGTCGTCAGGCCCCAGTGATGGGGCTTCGGTTTGCCGGGCGATGCTGTGAATCAGGCCGTTTTCCAGGTGCAACTCATGCAGGCCTTCTTGGTTGCGCAGACGGGCGTTGATGATGTGCATCAGGCAATCCTTCTTATAGATCTTGGAGTGGCGCGTCGGCGGTACGGGCACCCAGTACGCCGGTCAATAACACATACGTTAGCGCGGCAGCGGCAATCCCTACCAGCGGCGCGACCCATGGCGAGTTGAAGGCGGCGACCGTGCCGACCGCATAGGCAGTCAGGCCAGACCAGTTGAACGCGGGCAATTGCGTATCCGCCAGGCGGGGATAGTGACCCCGATAGCGGAAGAAAAAGTCCGCCATGATCACCCCGCCAATCGGCGGAATCACCGTGCCCAGCAGAATCAGGTAAGGCACCAGCATGTCGTACATGCCCAGCAGGGCCAGCAGCGTGCCGATCACCGCGCCGGCCAGGGTCACGGTTTTGCGACGGTCGGTGCGCAGCAGGTTGCAGCCAGCGACGGCGAAGTTGTAGATGGTGTTGTCCTGAGTACTCCAGATGTTGAGCAGCAACATCGCCATCGCGGCCATGGCGAAGCCTTGCAACAGCAGCACTTCGACCACATCCGGTTGCTGATAGACGATGGCGCCGTAGGCACCGATTAGCACCATCAGACCGTTGCCGACGAAGAAGCCGATCAGGCTCGCCAATACCGCCACCCGCGCCGAACGGGAGAAGCGTGTCCAGTTGGTGGCTTGCGTCGCACCGCTGACGAATGTGCCGAACACCAGGGTAATCGCGGTCGACCAATCCAGCGTCCCTGTCGGAACCACCGCGAGCAAGCCCTCGAGACCGCCGACCTTCACCGTCGCGACCCACATCGACAGCATCAGCAGCAACATCATGGCCGGCACGGCGATGTACGACAGAATCTCCAACCCGCGATAGCCGATGTAGGCCGTGGCACAGAAGCCCAGGCCGAACAGCACCATCAACCCGAGAACCGTGCCCTCGCTCAGTTCGAAATATTTTCCCAGCACCACTGCCGCCGTCGCGGTGCCCCAGGCATACCAGCCAATTTGGGTGAAGCCGAGGATCAGATCGCTGAGTTTGCTGCCCACTTCACCAAAGCAGAAACGTCCCATCAGCACCGAGTTCAGGCCGCTCTTGAAGGCGATGTAGCCCAGCCCAGCGGCGTAGATCCCCAGCAGCAGATTGCCGACGATAATCACCGCCATCATCTCGCCGAAACTGAACGCCACACCGAGCTTGCCGCCGGCAAACATGGTCGCGGTGAAGAAGGTAAAACCCAGTAGCACCATGGCGGTGGAGGCTAGTCCCTTGCGAGCATGCATAGGGACTTCGCTGAGGGGGTAATCGTTGCCCGAATCGTTCTGCGTCATATGGCGTTCCTTGCTGGATGGAGGACGCGGGGGGTGTTGCAGTGCTCGTGCCAAGCGTGGGGTGGCGTAGTTATTTATAGCCGAGCCGACGGAGTTGGCCCGCAGAGAGGCACGAAAGCGGTGCGGGGTTGAGTCAAATTGGAACATTTGTTGATCGTTCCCACGCTCTGCGTGGGAACGCAGCGCGGGACGCTCCGCGTCCATTCCGAGGCGGACGCAGAGCGCCCATTGAGGCGTTCCCACGCAGAGCGTGGGAACGATCATCATCAACCGGCCAACGGCAAAAACCGCAGCAGCGCCGCCACAATCACCTCCGGCGCATCCTCCTGAACCAGATGCCCGGCATTCGCAATGGCATGAAACTGCGACCCGGCAATCATCTGTTGCAGCGCCCGGCCGCGCTCGATGGGAATCCACTGATCGTCCTCTCCCCAAAGAATCTGCACCGGGCAGCGAACCGTCGGATACAGCCCTTCGACCTCGCGGGTATAACGTTCATCCATCTGCGCGATCTGCCGATAGAACGCTGCTTGCCCAGGCTCCCCAAGCCATGGCCGCACATAGGGCGCCAGCTCTTGATCGGGAATCTCGCGCTTGATCGCGCCGCGAATATAGGCCGGCACAATCGCCTGCTGAATGTAATCGGGCAATCCGCTGAATGCGGCTTCATGCTGACGCACATGCTGCACGAATGGCGAACCCCAGGGCGACAGCGCCACTGGATCGATCAGCGTCAGGCTGCGGTAATCCTTGCCATTGAGCAGATGCGCGCGCAACGCGGTGGCGCCGCCGAAATCGTGGGCCACCACGTCTGGCCGTTGCAGGCCCCAGTGCTCCAGCAACTGCGCCAACAGTTGGTTTTGTACGCCCAACGACACATCGCCGTCGGGCTGTGTGGATTGCCCGTAACCCAGCAGATCGAAGTAGTGCACCCGGTGCGTGGTGATGAAGTGCGGCGCAATCCGGTGCCATACATAAGAAGAGAAGGGCGTGCCATGCACGAACACCAGCGGCGGACCGTCGCCACGTACGGCGTAGCGCACGGAGTGCCCATTGAAACGATAGGTCTGAGCCAGCGGCCAGTCAGCCATGGGAGCGTCCTCTTGGCATGTGCGAGCCAAGAAGCATAAGCATAAAAAAACAGCCATTGAAGGCTGTTTCTCTATTCACTGACGAAACGCAGTTGCCCCTTGTGGGAGCCCTGTGGCGAGGGGGCTTGCCCCCGTTTGAGTGCGTAGCACTCACAAGATCTTTGGTGTATCAGAGATTTTAGGGCTGCTTCGCAACCCAACGGGGGCAAGCCCCCTCGCCACAGAATCTCCCTCGGGGGTTACTCACCGCGATAGATGCAACCGCTGGTGCAGGTCTCGTGGATGCGAATCGCGCTGAGTTCCGGCAGCAGGGGCTTCAATTCATTCCAGATCCACTTGGCCAGCACTTCGCTGGTCGGGTTTTCCAGGCCGGGAATGTCGTTCAGGTAGTTGTGGTCCAGGCGCTCGTAGAGCGGCTTGAAGATCGCCTTGATTTCCGAGAAGTCGCGGATCCAGCCGGTGTGCGGATCGAGGTCGCCGCTCAGGTGAATCGCCACTTTGAACGAGTGACCGTGCAGGCGACCGCACTTGTGGCCGTCCGGCACGTGGGGCAGGCGGTGGGCGGACTCGAAGGTAAACTCTTTGAAGATTTCCACAGTGATGTTCAGCTCTGTCAGGTGGCGATCGCCGCGGCGATAGGGGCAGGTGGCGAGTTTACCAGCTTGTGTTTGGCGATGCGGGAAAACACTGACCAGTGTCCTGTCTCACCAATACGTTCCTCTTTTGGCGAGTGGCTGTTGTCGTCAGGCAAGGCGCCGCGACGAGTCATAGCCCGCTATGGCGAGGAGCGGCAACGCAGCATGGCGACAACAGCCACCGTCAAAAAGGAACAGTATTAGCGAGACAGGGCACTAGAGGGTCAGCAAGCGCTCGCCGAGGCGACCGTTGGCGGTCAGTTCGAGAAACTCGTCACCTAGCCTGCGGCTTTCATCCATCGTCACGCGCCAGTACTTTTGCCGGCTCGGGGCGTCGCCCATGAAGCGCTTGAAATCGTTACGGTCCGGCAGTTTGCCGAAGGGCAGGCGCGCCAGATATTCCTTTGACGGCGCCAGCAGCAGAACATCCTGCAAGCGCGCAGGACAGGCGCGGCGCCACGGCAGGGTCTTGTCGAACCAGCCGGGGATCACTCGATCAGTGAAGTGCGGATACAGCACAATGTCGTTGCCGCTGTAGGGCAGGTCGAGGTGATAGTCCAGCAGTCCGCCATCGCGAAACGTCCCGGCACCGGCGCCCGGCAGGTCACGCACGCCTTGCATGACCATCGGGATCGAACCCGAGGCGAGCAGGGCCTGGCGCAGGTTGCCGGTATCCAGCGCAACGAAGCGCGACGGGAAGTCATTCAGCGCGTTGACCGGTGGCGCCAGACGCGGGTCATGGATGATCAGCCGCTCGAAATGCCGCGACAGCCGCGCCCGTCCGCGCAGGTTGTCGGCGATCACCGATGACAGGCCCAGCCCCAGCCGACCGCGATGATCGTCCGCCAGCAGGCCATGGCTTTTGACCACCATGATGTTCAGTCGGTAGTGGGCGTTGTCCAGAATCGAGGCATCGCGGCCGTCGAGCAAGTCATCGAGCATGCGTCGGGAACTCTGGCTGATCTGCGCCATGGTCACACCCTTGGCGAAATTCTGCTCGGTGTACAGATGACCGAGGCGGCGGATGCCTTCGGCGGCATCCGGCAAGCAGGCGCTGGCGAACCGCCAGGAACCCACCGAGGCGCCGATCAGCGAACGCTCCCGGGGCGCCGCCGGCAGCCATTCGCCGAACAGCGCCAGATCCAGCCCCTGAATCCCCAACGCCTTCGGGCCACCGGCGGCGCCCGGCAGCGTGCCCACATCCGCGGCGCTCAAGCCATCGGCACGGATGCGCGCCAGGGCACGCGGGCCGGCCTTGAGCGTCAGGGAAGGGAACTTGATGTGGATCGCGGTCATACCGGTCTCGATGTCTGGCAGGCGGGGGATTATGTGGGAGCGGGCTTGCTCGCGAAAGCGGTATAACAATCGACATATTTGTTGAATGTTAAGCGCCCCCGATCAATGTAGGAGCTGCCGAAGGCTGCGATCTTTTGATTTTGATTTTTGGCGTTCATGACGCAGCCAAAGATCAAAAGATCGCAGCCTTCGGCAGCTCCTACCGGGATTTGTGTAGGTCAGTAATGTCGCGTTGCAATCATCAATGATGGCAATTCAGTTTCAGTTAAGTTCGAATCACTAAGGTAGCTCTCAATAGCAACACATAAAAAAATACGGAGACACCCATGAAAATCCTGACTGCCCTGTTCACCGCCTCCATCATCGCCATGACCGCCAGCATCGCCCACGCGCGCGACCTCGGCCCCGACGAAGCCCTGAGACTGCGCGACGCTGGTACCATTGTGTCCTTCGAGACGCTCAACGCCACGGCATTGGCCAAACACCCCGGCGCCAAAATCAGCGAAACCGAGCTTGAAGAAGAGTACGGCAAGTACATCTACCAGGTGGAACTGCGCGACCCGCAGGGCCTTGAGTGGGACCTGGAATTGGACGCTGTCAGCGGGCAGGTTCTCAAGGATCATCAGGATACGTAATGAAGGTGTTTTGTTTAAATCGGCGCGCCAGCAGTCGGATGGCGCTGGCGCTCCTGGCATTTTGCTCGGTGGTCATGGCCCGCGACCTGGATCAGGACGAGGCCCTGCGCCTGCGCCAACAAGGTGTGATCCTGCCGCTGGAGCAGCTCTTGCAGCAAGCACTGGACCTCTATCCCGGGGCCAAGCTGCTGGAAGCCGAGCTTGAGGAAAAGCACGACGTCTACATTTACGAGGTCGAGCTGCTGACCGCCGAAGGTATGGTGCGCGAGCTGGACCTCGACGCCATCACCGGCCATTTACTGAAAGACAAGGAAGACTGACCGATGCGTTTGCTCCTGGTGGAAGACCATGTGCCGCTGGCCGACGAATTGATGGCCGGCCTCAACCGGCAGGGTTACGCGGTGGATTGGCTGGCCGACGGCCGCGATGCGGTGTACCAGGGTAGCAGCGAGCCTTATGACCTGATCATCCTTGACCTGGGACTGCCGGGTTTGCCGGGGCTCGACGTGCTGGCGCAATGGCGGGCCGGCGGCTTGGCCACGCCAGTTCTGATCCTCACTGCGCGCGGTTCCTGGGCCGAGCGGATCGAAGGTCTCAAGACCGGCGCCGACGATTACCTGACCAAACCGTTTCACCCCGAAGAGTTGCACCTGCGAGTCCAGGCATTGTTACGCCGCTCCCACGGTCACGCCAATCAGCCGACGCTCAAGGCCGCCGGTTTGCATCTGGATGAAGGTCGCCAGTGCGTGACCCGCGACGGTGCAGACATCCAGCTCACCGCCGCCGAGTTTCGCCTTCTGCGTTACTTCATGCTGCACCCTGAACAAATCCTTTCCAAAAGCCACCTCGCTGAACACCTCTACGACGGTGAAACCGAGCGCGATTCCAATGTGCTGGAGGTTCACGTCAACCACCTGCGACGCAAGCTCGGCCGCAGCGTGATCGAAACCCGTCGCGGTCAGGGTTACCTGTTCGGCGGGCAAGCCCAGTGAGGTCGATCCAGCGCCGCTTGAGCCTGGGCCTGATCAGCGTGATGGTGATCGTCGGCCTGGTGCTGGCGCAAACCAGCCTGTGGCTGTTCGAAATGGGGTTGCAACGCTACCTCGAAGACGGGTTGCGCAACGACAGCGAAAACCTGCTGGTGGCGCTGGTGCGTGGGCCGCAGGGTTTGCAACTGGATGAGCGGCATTTGTCGCCGGCCTATCAGCGACCGTTCTCCGGGCATTACTTTCGTATCGATTTCGCCAACAGCCATTGGCGTTCCCGCTCGTTATGGGATCAGGAGCTTCCGCAGCTTGGACATCCTGGCCTGCATAGCAATCTGCAATTGGGGCCGGAAGGCCAGCAGTTGTTGGTGTTGCGTTCGGACTATCGCCGGTTGGGCCAGGCGATTTCCATCAGCGTCGCCCAGGACTACACCCCGGTGCGCGAGAGCTTTCGGCGCATGCAGCAGGTCGGTCTGGGGTTGGGGCTGGCGGGGCTGTTGTTGATTTTGCTATTGCAACGGATCACCGTGCGCCGCGCCTTGCGCCCCCTGGAAAAGGCTCGCGAGCAAATCGCCCAATTGCAGCAGGGCCAGCGTTCGCAACTCGACGAAGAAGTACCGCTGGAGCTGGAACCGCTGGTGGCGCAGATCAACCATTTGCTGGCCCACACCGAAGACAGCCTCAAGCGTTCACGCAACGCCTTGGGCAACCTCGGCCATGCCTTGAAAACCCCGCTGGCGGTGTTGTTGAGCCTGGCTTGCAGCGAAAAACTCGATGCTCACCCGCAGTTGCGCAAAGTCATGCAGGCGCAACTGGAACAGGTTCAGCAACGGCTCAATCGCGAACTCAACCGCGCCCGGCTGTCCGGGGATGCACTGCCGGGAGCGTTGTTCGATTGTGATGCCGAGCTACCGGGGTTGTTAGCCACGTTGAACATGATCCACGGCGAACACCTCGACTTGAGCTACCGCGCGCCTGCCGGTTTGCAACTGCCGTGGGATCGCGAAGATCTGCTGGAGTTGCTCGGCAACCTGCTGGACAACGCCTGCAAATGGGCGGATGCCGAGGTGCGGCTGAGCGTGGTCGAAACGGCGGAAGGGTTTGAGTTGAGCGTGGAAGACGATGGGCCGGGAATTCCCGAAGACCAGCGCGCTCAGGTATTCAGCCGCGGTACCCGGCTGGATGAACAGACGGATGGGCATGGGCTGGGGTTGGGCATCGTGCGCGACATCGTCGATACGTGGGGCGGGGTGCTGAGGCTGGAGGAAAGTGAGTGGGGCGGGTTGAAAGTGACGATCGAGCTACCCAAACGCTGACCCCGATCCAAAGAACACTGCTTAACCTGTGGGAGCGGGCTTGCTCGCGAAGACGGCGGCACAGTCAACATCGATATGCCTTCAAAGTAAAAACCATCAAGACAGTTGCTCCCACATTGGATCTGTATTGCCTGCAAATTTTGCGGACAACCACTACCCCTGTGGGAGCGAGCCTGCTCGCGATAGCGGCGGTACAGTCAATATCAATGTCGCCTGACACAACTCATACCCTTATGACACTGATTCACATCCCGTAGGCGCTGCCGAAGGCTGCGATCTTTTGATCTTCTGGCGTCATCGAGGTCGTTGAAAATCAAAAGATCGCAGCCTTCGGCAGCGCCTACAGGTGTTGGCTTTGACAAGGCGGCAGCGGTCCGGCACAGTGCGCGCCCTCTAATAAAACCCATTTCTCCTAATCCGCTGGCGGCGCTCATACAGACTGCCGGCCGGACTCATTCCGTTTGGCGGTGATTGCCTCACCGCGCTGCTTTGAGGTAACAACAATGAATGCAGTAATTGCCGCGGTCGGCATCATGCTGATACTCAGCCTGTCCCGCGTGCATGTGGTGATCGCGCTGATTGTGGGGGCGCTGGTCGGTGGCTTGACCGGTGGCTTGGGCATCGACGCGACCCTTAAAGCTTTCAATAGCGGCCTCGGCGGCGGGGCGACGGTTGCGTTGTCCTATGCCTTGCTCGGCGCGTTCGCGGTGGCCATTGCCAAGTCCGGCCTGGCCCATGCGCTGGCCGACAGGGCCCTGGCTATGGTCGATCGCCAGCACGCCAACGGTGGCGGAAACGTCAAATGGCTGCTGATCGGCCTGCTGTGGGTGGTGGCCATCGCCTCCCAGAACATTTTGCCGATTCATATCGCCTTTATTCCGTTGCTGGTGCCGCCACTGTTATATGTGCTGACCAAACTGCAACTGGACCGTCGATTGATTGCCTGCGTCATTACGTTCGGTCTGATCACGCCGTACATGTTCCTGCCCGTGGGCTTCGGCAACATCTTTCTCAATGAAATCCTGCTGGCCAACGTCGCCCGTAGCGGGGTAGACATCAGCGGTATCAACGTCACCCATGCCATGGGCATTCCGGCGCTGGGCATGGTTTTTGGTCTCGCGGCAGCCTTCATCAGCTATCGCAAGAAGCGCGTTTACGATCTGGAAAAGATCGAGCAGGTTGAACAGGTCGCGGTGCAGTACAACCCCATGAGCCTGGTGATTGCCGGTCTGGCGATTGCCGCTGCGTTCATTGTTCAGTTGCTGCTGGACTCGATGATTATCGGGGCGCTGGTGGGCTTCCTGATCTTTTCGGTGTCGGGCATCGTCAAATGGCGCGACACCGATGACCTGTTCACCGAAGGCATGAAGATGATGGCGATGATCGGCTTCATCATGATCGCCGCCTCCGGGTTTGGCGAAGTGATCAAAGCCACCGGGCAAGTGCAAACGCTGGTGGAGTCCTCGGCTTCGTGGATCGACCACAGCAAAGCCATTGGCGCGTTGCTGATGCTGCTGGTGGGCCTGTTGGTGACCATGGGCATTGGCTCGTCGTTTTCCACCGTCCCGATTCTGGCGGTGATTTTCGTGCCGTTGTGCGTGCAACTGGGCTTCAGCCCGATCGCCATCGTGTGCATCGTCGGCACCGCCGGCGCATTGGGCGATGCCGGGTCACCCGCGTCGGACTCGACCCTGGGCCCGACCTCCGGTCTGAACATCGACGGCC
This sequence comes from Pseudomonas sp. TE12508, assembly GCF_056279485.1. Lineage (NCBI taxonomy): Bacteria > Pseudomonadati > Pseudomonadota > Gammaproteobacteria > Pseudomonadales > Pseudomonadaceae > Pseudomonas > Pseudomonas sp. TE12508. Next base: position 99,373 of record NZ_JBWCCN010000019.1, read on the forward strand.
AGCATCACCACATCTGGGACACCGTGGTCCCGACCTTCCTGCACTACAACCTGCCATTGCTGGCGTTTGGCTGGGTGGCGGCGATGGTTCTGTAACGGCTACTACCCCTGTGGGAGCGAGCCTGTTCGCGATTGCGATCTGTCAGTCACATTGATGCTGAAGGTATCGCCGCCATCGCGAGCAGGCTCGCTCCCACAATGATCGCGTTCAACTTTTGAATTGGCCTGCCGTTATAGCCTTTAACCACGCCAACAAAATCAAAAGAGTGAACGTCATGCGCATGAGCCTGAAGGCTAAAGTCCTGTCCCTTGCCGTCCTCCCGGTGCTGCTCTTTGCGCTGGTCATCAGTCTGACCACGTTGTTTATCCTGCAAGAGCAGGCGAGCAAGGAAGTCGAGCAAACCCGTCAGCGCCTGCTCAGCGATGCCAAGGCGACCCTGCAAAGTTACGTTGCCGTGGCCATGACCACGATCAAACCGCTCTACGACGCGGCCGCCCCCGGCGATGACGCAGCGCGGGCGCAGGCGATCAAATTGCTGTCGAGCATCACCTATGGCAAGGACGGCTACTTCTTCGGCTACGACTCCAATACCGTGCGCCTGTTCAAGGCCAACAGCCCCGAAGGCGTGGGCCAGAGCTTCAAGGACAACCGCGACCCGAACGGCGTCTACGTCAACCGTGACCTGGTGAAAGTCGCCAAGGACGGTACTCACTACCTGCAATACAGCTCGCCGCTGCCCGGTAACACCCAAGTGCTGGTGCCCAAGCTCGGCTACACCGAATACCTGCCGAAGTGGGACATGGCGGTCGGCACCTCGGTCAACCTCGACGGCATCGAAGCCCAAGTGGCAGTGGTCGAGGCCAAGGTCCAGGAACGCATGCAAGGCGTGGTGCTGAGCATTGTCGGGATTGCCGCGGTGGTGTTGTTGGTGATTGCTGCTGCCGGGATGCTGCTGGCCAACACCATTCTGCGTCCGCTGAACCTGATGAAAGCCAACCTCGACGACATCGCGGCGGGCGAGGGCGACCTGACCCGGCGTCTGACCATCACCAGCCAGGATGAACTCGGCCAACTGGCCGGCTCGTTCAACCGTTTCGTCGACAAGATCCACGGTCTGGTACGCCAGATCACTGAAATGACCTCGCAACTGACCGGGCTGGTGAATCAGGTGTCCGATCAGGCCCAGCGCTCGGATCAAGCCATGGAGCGCCAGCGTCACGAAACCGATCAGGTGGCCACGGCGATCAATGAGATGTCAGCGGCGGCCCAGGAAGTGGCCAAGAGTGCGCAAAACGCGGCGGTCGCTGCCCAGCAGACCGACGAAGAAGGCCAGGCCGCCAAGCGTGTGGTGGCCGGCAGCATCGTGAAGATTCATGCGTTGGTGAATGACATTCGCAGCAGCGGCGTATCGCTCGACAGCCTGCAGAAAGACGTGTCGTCGATTGTCAGCGTGCTCGGGGTGATCCGTTCGATTGCCGAGCAGACCAACCTGCTGGCGCTCAACGCCGCTATTGAAGCCGCCCGCGCCGGTGAGGCCGGGCGTGGTTTTGCGGTGGTCGCCGACGAAGTGCGTGCATTGGCCAGTCGCACGCAAATCAGCACCCAGGAAATCCAGGGCATGATCGACCGCTTGCAGGCCGGCACCCAATCGGCGGTCGAAGCCATGCGCCGCTCCAGCGAGGCCGGCGACGGCACGTCGGCCCAGGCCAACGAGGCGGGGGCGTCTCTGGATGCCATGGCCCAATTGATCGGCACCATCAACTCGATGAACGCCCAGATCGCCAGCGCCGCCGAAGAGCAAACTGCCGTGGCCGAAGAGATCAACCGCAGCGTGCACCAGATCGCCGTGGCCGTAGACAGCGTCGCCGACGAAACCCAGCTCGGCGCCCAGACCTCGCGCAGCCTGGCCGATCTGGGGCAGCGCCTGGGGCAACTGGTCGGGCAATTCCGTATCTGATTGAGAGTGCTTGTGTGGCGAGGGGGCTTGCCCCCGTTGGGTTGCGAAGCGACCCCAGAACCAATCAACTTGGTTATATCTGATAAACCGCATTCGCCGGTTTTACAACTGCTGCGCAGTCGAACGGGGGCAAGCCCCCTCGCCACAGGGCAGTGTTCGTCCATGAGTAGCTGCATCGCGACTACCCTCATTAGTAAGCAAACACCGTCCAAGGGTTTGTTTGAACCCGTTTGGGGGACGAGCGGTCATTTGCTTCAGGTGTCGCGCACCCGCGGCACCTTGACGACCACAACAATGGAGTCAGACTCATGATCGACAGTGAAGGTATCTGCGACTGCCCCAAATGTTCCTGCAAACTGGGCGAACATCCGATCGCGCGTCACGGCAAGCACTATTGCTGTGAAGCCTGCGCCAAACATCACGAACACGGCGAAGCATGCTCCACCAAAGGCTGCAAGTGTGCAAAGCACTGACCGTTCAGCCAAAAAAGTGGAGCCGTCCAGGCTCCACTTCGGATTGAATCTTTCCCCTCCTTTTTGACGCTCAACTGGCCGGTCGCCAGGTCACATTCTCGATGCCGAATTTCTCTGCCAGCGGTTTGCTGGTCTTTTGCACCCTCTCACGGCCAAAGCGCGGGATCCGGCCGACTCCGGCATCGCAACTTGCCCAGTGCCAAGCCTCTGCATTGTCCATTTTGTCGAGGCGGATAATGAAAGACTTGGGCTGGCCATGAAGGGTGTATTCAATGACGAAAAGTTTTGCGTTGTTCATAAAACCCGTATTCCTCCCTGTAGTTATAGAGGGATCACGAGGCGCGGCGAAAATTCAGTCGAATTGTCGGACGGTGACAGTGACTGGCGACAGCCGGGCGCCTCGTGATCCTGGAGCGTTCCTGACCCCAGATGATCCTAGCCTATGGCCCAAGGTGCGCCGGCGGAACCATCCCAGTCGGCATCTTTGTCGAATGTTCTGGCCCTATCGCGAGCAGGCTCGCTCCCACAGTTGATCTGCGCCGCTCACATGATTTGTGACCAACACAGACCTCTGTGGGAGCGAGCCTGCTCGCGATGACGGACTGAAGCTGGACTCAGACCTCAGGCACACCTTTCTCCCAAACCGACCAATTCTGCAAAATCTCCTGCACCAACGGATTCCCCGTGCGGTACAGGTTCTCCAGCGCCGGCACAAACCCACCTTGATCGGCATATTTGAGCAGGTTATCCACCTCGCTCTGGCCCGGCGCCGGCCGGTCGAAGTCGGAACCGGCGCGCACCACCGCCAGGCGCCGGACATCCACCAGCCCCTCGCGGCTGGCGCGCAGCAGCGCCTCGTAGGTGGAGTTGTCTTCCTGCTGAGTCGTGCAATAGACCCCTTCGTTATTGGTCAGCAGTTTGGTCCAGACTTCGGCCCGCTCACTCAACCGCGTCCCGGAAAACCAGGTATTGCCCGCCAGCGTGTCGCACTGGGTCACCACCGGTGGTTGATTGGCAGGGGCCGATGGATATTTCAAGCGCCATGCCGCTGATTCCTTACTCTCGCTCAGCTGAACCTTGTGGCTCAGGGCGAACGCCTTGGCCTGCAACTTCGGATTGAGTTCGAACACTTCAGTCTTGTAGTCCAGCGGCGGTTTTTCGTTCGGGCCTTTGGTGTTGATGCCCAGGTAACCGGTCGGCCAGTCTTTCGGCGCGTCCCGGGAATCCAGCTCCCACTGGGTGCCGAACTCCACCAGGTAGTGCGCCCACGCGGTGGTGCCGATGGTGCCGTGGTGCGGGCTGATGCCGGCAATCCCGGCAATCAGGAAGTAACTTTTGCGCAGGTCGAATTTCGACGACAGCGCCAAAGCCAGGGTCGAGGCCGCGGCATTGGTCTGGCCCATGCCGGTGACCATCAGGCACACCTGTCGGGTGTTGCAGCGAATATTCGGGTACTCGGCGGACAGGCCCGGTACGCGCACTTCTTGCTTGAGCTCCAGGCGATCGATCCAGTTCTGCGCCTCGGGGGCGAACATGGTGATCAGCATCACTTTCGGCTGGATCGGTGCGTCGCTAGCCCAGGCAGCAGAAGAGAGCAGAGTGCCGCAGGCCAGGGCCACGGATAAGGAAAGACGCGTCATTGCATTCATAAAACCTCCTGATTCAAATGAGCCTTAAAACTGATAACCGACACCGGCGTAGTAACCCCAGCCGTTGGAACGGGCGCGGAAGTCACCGTCGCCGAAATTCAACTCACTGCCGTCGTCCCAGTTGCCGCCGTTGTGGAAGTAACGGCCGACCAGGGTGAAACGCAAGTGGGTGAAGGCGTAAAGCAACACGTTGGTGGCCACGGTGGCGTTGGCGGTGCGGGCCGGGTTGTCCTTGTGCAGGTCGGAGCCGAAGTCGAAGTTGGTGAAACCGATGTAGGTCAACGAAGCGCCGTTGCTGAAACTGCTGATGGGCACGATGTACTTGAGCTGGGCGCGGTAGCCGTCCCACGAATATTCATTACTGGCACCGTAGTTTTCCCATTGGTAGCGACCATAGAAGTTGGCCGACAGGTTGACCCGCGAATGGGTGTCGATGTCGGTGCCCAAGCCGCTGTACAGCGTGTTTGCGCGGTTGGCGCTGTTGCTGCCGTGGTCGTAGATCCAGTCGAACGCCACGTACCATTCCTTGAACGGCCCGATGGCCAGACTGCGGCCGGCCAGGTAGTCGATGGAAATCCGCGGTTCGTGCTCCATGAACACCGGCGAGCCGTGGTCCCAGACACCTTTGTCATGGCTGTTGCCGATGTCGAAGATCTTTGGAATGTCGATGTAGCCGTACAACTCGAACGGGCCCTTGCGGCCGAAGTATTCATATTCCAGGTAGATATCGTCGGCCGGTTGTGGGCCGAAGCTGATGTCTTTGCTGCCGATGACGGTCAGGTCCTGGTTGAACCAGTCCGACAGGTAGGCGCCTTTTTTCGGCGGGCTGGCTTCAGGGCTGAGGGCTTCGCCCTGGGCGGATTCTTCGGCGCTGGCCGGTTGGGCCAAAACGTGGCTGCTGAGTAGTCCTGTAACGCTGGCCAGCAGCAAGGAAACAGCAAAAGTGCGTGAGCAAGTCACGCGGCTGGAGGTGCAATGCATTAAAAGTCCCTTTTCGTGCGGATCGAAAGCCCGGTGGTGCGGGTTTTACGCGGTTAGGTGGCGAACAGGCCGGTATCGGCGACTCGCAAACGTTTGCACAAGGCATACCAGTTTTGTTCAAAGTGCTGAAAAATTGAGGGAATTGGTAGTTTTACTGTCCTTTTGGTCAAGGATTTCGGGGCGATGAGCAGAAGGAGTGGTTTTCAGGGCGAAGGGGATCTGGCGGGGATATGCACCAAAGTGGTGTCGACTGGCAGATGATCAACCCGATCTGTGGCAAGGACGGGCAAAGGAGATTTTGTGGCGAGGGGGCTTGCTGTGGCGAGGGGGCTTGCCCCCGTTCGGCTGCGCAGCAGTCGTAAACCAAAACCGCATTGTCTGGTTTTGGGGCCGATGCGCAGCCCAACGGGGGCAAGCCCCCTCGCCACAGGGTTGCTGTAGAATCCTCGGCATTGACTTCACAAGGTGCACCCCTGATGAGCGAGCCGATTCGTCTGACCCAATACAGCCATGGCGCAGGCTGTGGCTGCAAGATTTCGCCCCAGGTGCTGGAGGTGATTCTGGCCGGCAGCGGCGCACAAAACCTGGACCCGAAACTCTGGGTCGGCAACGCCTCGCGCGATGACGCGGCGGTGTATGCCATCGACGAAGAACGCGGCGTGGTCTCGACTACCGACTTCTTTATGCCGATCGTCGACGATCCCTTCGACTTCGGCCGTATCGCCGCCACCAATGCCATCAGCGATATCTACGCCATGGGTGGCGATCCGTTGATGGCGATTGCGATCCTCGGCTGGCCGGTCAATGTGCTGGCGCCGGAGATTGCCCGGGAAGTGATTCGTGGCGGGCGTTCGGTCTGCGACGAGGCGGGGATTCCACTGGCTGGCGGCCATTCCATCGACGCGCCAGAGCCGATCTTCGGCCTGGCCGTGACCGGACTGGTGGAAAAACGCCACATGAAGCGCAATGACACCGCCACCGCCGGTTGCTTGCTGTACCTCACCAAACCCTTGGGCATCGGCATCCTCACCACGGCCGAGAAGAAGGGCAAGTTGCGCCATGCCGACATCGGCCTGGCCCGCGACTGGATGTGCACCCTGAACAAACCCGGCAGCCGTTTCGGCAAGCTCGACGGTGTGACCGCGATGACTGACGTCACCGGTTTCGGCCTGCTCGGGCACTTGGTGGAAATGGCCGACGGCAGCAACGTGACCGCTCGCATCGAATATGACCGGGTGCCGCGCCTGCCGGGCGTCGAGTATTACCTCGATCAGGGCTGTGTGCCCGGTGGCACGCTGCGCAATTTCGACAGCTACGCCAGCAAGGTCGGCCGGCTCCAGGAGTTGCACAAACGCGTGCTCTGCGATCCGCAGACCAGCGGTGGTCTGCTGATTGCGGTCACGCCTGAGGGCAGTGAACAGTTTTTGGTGGTGGCGGCCGAACTCGGCCTGACCCTTGAGCCGATCGGCGAACTGGTTGAGCGACAGACTAACGCGGTAGAGGTGATTTGATGTCCATCGACTTCACCGATTACCGCGACATCTTTCTCAACGACCGGCCGATGATGGATACCCGCGCGCCGGTCGAATTCCTCAAGGGCTCATTCCCTGGGGTGGTCAATTTGCCGCTGATGAATGACCTCGAGCGGCAACGGATCGGTACCTGCTACAAGCAGCAAGGTCAGCAAGCGGCCATCACGCTGGGGCATCAATTGGTGGCCGGCGAGATCAAGGCCGAGCGCATCCAGGCCTGGGCCGAATTTGCCCGGGCGCATCCAGATGGGTATTTGTATTGTTTTCGTGGCGGGCTGCGTTCGCAGATCGTTCAGCAGTGGCTCAAGGACGAAGCGGGTATCGACTATCCGCGGGTCGGTGGCGGCTACAAGGCCATGCGCACCTTCTTGCTCGACACGCTCGATCAGGCCATTGCCCAGTGCGATTTCGTTTTGCTGGGCGGTATGACTGGCACCGGCAAGACCGAGGTGCTCACGCAATTGAGCAACGGGCTGGACCTTGAAGGCCACGCCCATCATCGCGGCTCCAGCTTCGGCAAACGCGCCACCGGCCAACCCTCCAACATCGACTTTGAAAACCGCCTGGCCGTGGATGTGCTGAAGAAACGTGCCCGTGGTATCGAACAGTTCGTGCTGGAAGACGAGAGCCGCGCGATTGGTAGTTGCGCCTTGCCGCTGCCGCTGTATCAGGGCATGCAGCAGTTTCCGATGGTCTGGCTGGAAGACAGCCTGGAAGGGCGGGTCGAGCGAATCCTGCGCGATTACGTGGTGGACTTGTGCGCCGAGTTCATCGAAGTGCATGGCGATGAAGGCTTCGCGCTGTTTTCCGAGCGTTTGCTGGCGAGCCTGAACAATGTCCAGAAAAGGCTGGGCGGCGAACGCCATCAGCGGATGTTGACCTTGATGGAAGATGCGCTGGCGGAACAGGCGAACAGCGGTGCGGTGGATTTGCACCGAGGCTGGATCGAAGGGTTACTGCGCGAATATTACGACCCGATGTATGCGTTTCAGCGGGAGAAGAAGGGGACGCGGATCGAGTTTGTCGGGGAGCGGGGGGCGGTGCTTGAATACCTGCGGGAGCGGGGTAATCAGCGGGGATAATGTAGTTTTTGCCGGCCCCATCGCGAGCAGGCTCGCTCCCACACTGGATCTCGGTAGTACGCAGAATCTGTGTTCACTGAAGATCAAATGTGGGAGCGAGCCTGCTCGCGATGAGGCCCTGACAAGCGCCCGACCACTTACGTCGGACAGGTCTCCTGACCGTTATCCAGACCTTGCTTGTAGCTGTGGCTCTTCAGGCTGGCCTTGCCGTTGTGCCAGGTCAGTGTGAGCACGTACAGCGAGTCGTAGTCGCTGGATGCCCAATCATCGGTGATGTTCTGTTTCTCGCCGACGGCTTCCCCGGCGACCTTGTTGATCAGCTCGGGCAGGTACCCGTGGGACCAGGCCGTATAAATGACCGAATTGTGATACTTGTCGTGCAGCAGTTCATCCGCCAGGTCGCTGGTGTCGTTGGCCGAGAATTCGATGTTCACCGGCAAACCGAGCTTGATTGCGCTGGGGCTGATGGTCATCAGGGGGCGAATGTAACTGTAGGAATTATCCAGTTCACCTTCCTCGACATTGCGTGTCGGGTTGGCGGCAAACACGTAGTTGGCCTTGCCGAATTTTTCCGGCAACAAGGTGGCCAGGTCGATGGCGCGGTTCAGCCCCTGACAATTGAGCTGGCCCAGTCCGCCGGCGGGTTTTTCCGCGTGGCGCAGGAATACCAGCGTCTGGGTACCGTCCGCCGGTTGGGCGCGGCTTTCACTGGACTCAAGCGACAAAAACAACGCGCTGACCGCCAGCAGGGAAGGCAGGAAGATATAGGCGCGATGTTTGAAGCGTTTGGCGAATTTCAATGCGTTCATCATCGAATAGGTCATCTTCAGCGTATTCGGTTAAGGCTGACAAACCTTGACACCGCGAGCTCCCAGCATCGGGTGTATTCCATGTCGTTGACCCGATCCGTTTCCTACAGGGCAATGCTCAGAGTCCTCTGAAGCCCTTTGGTTCGATCCGAGTGAGGTGCCCGACACTTTAACGGCAACCTTGAACGGATTGGGGAAAAGGTTATCGACTGGATGTTGCGGATTTATGGACACGGCACATACCTTACTCCTTGCAGGAGCTGCCGAAGGCTGCGATCTGTTGATCTTTCTCTTCGGCGCGCCCCCTGAGGACGCCAAAAGATCGCAGCCTTCGGCAGCTCCTACATTATGATCTTCACTCCGTTTTTCCCGTGGATGCCCCTTATGACCGATTTGTCTGCATTCCCCATCACTCGAAAATGGCCGGCGCAATACCCGGAGTGGATCCAGCTCTATTCCTTGCCAACGCCCAATGGCGTCAAGGTTTCGATCATGCTCGAGGAAATCGGGCTGCCCTACGAGCCGCATCGTGTGGGCTTCGACACCAACGATCAGCTGTCCCCTGAATTTCTCTCGTTGAACCCCAATAACAAGATCCCGGCGATCCTCGACCCCCACGGTCCGGGGGACCAACCGCTTGCCTTGTTCGAGTCCGGGGCGATTCTGATTTACCTCGCCGACAAGAGCGGGCAACTGCTGGCGCAGGAATCGGCGGCGCGTTACGAGACCATTCAGTGGCTGATGTTTCAGATGGGCGGTATCGGGCCGATGTTCGGCCAGCTCGGTTTTTTCAACAAATTCGCCGGCAAAGACTACGAAGACAAGCGTCCCCGTGATCGCTACGTTGAGGAAAGCAAGCGCTTGCTTCAAGTCCTCGACGGCCGTCTGCAAGGGCGCGACTGGATCATGGGCGAACGCTACACCATCGCCGACATCGCGACCTTTCCGTGGGTGCGCAACCTGATCGGCTTCTACGAAGCCGGTGAGCTGGTCGGCATCCAGAATTTCCCCAATGTTACCCGCGTTCTGGAGCGTTTTCTGGCAAGGCCGGCGGTGATTCGCGGGCTGGAAATCCCCAAGCAACCGCTTTGAATCCCTCATCACCAAGGCAGGCAATGAACTCATTTGCGCCGAACCTGTGGGAGCGAGCCTGCTCGCGATAGCGGTCTGTCATTCAGCATCTATGGTGGCGGTTATGGCCTCATCGCGAGCAGGCTCGCTCCCACAGGGGAATGCGGCGATTGTGCGCCGCGCCTTGCAGGGCATAAGCTTCGCCCCCTATAAGTTTCGTCTTTTCCGCTGTTATTCAGGAAGACCCATGCCCAGTCAGTTCCCCGAAGCACGTCCACGCCGTCTGCGCCGCAATGCGAGCCTGCGCAGCCTGTTCCAGGAAACCGAGTTCAGCTTGAATGATCTGGTGCTGCCGATTTTCGTCGAGGAAGAAATCGACGATTTCGTGCCGATCAAGAGCATGCCCGGGGTGATGCGCATTCCCGAGTCGAAGCTGGCTGGCGAGATCGAGCGTTACGCTCGGGCCGGGATCAAATCGGTGATGACGTTTGGCGTGTCCCATCATCTGGACAGCAATGGCAGCGATACCTGGAGCGACAACGGCCTGGTGTCACGCATGTCGCGCATCGCCAAAGACGCCGTGCCGGAAATGATCGTGATGTCCGACACCTGTTTCTGCGAGTACACCGATCACGGCCACTGCGGCGTGCTGCACCACCACGAAGTCGACAACGACCAGACCCTGATCAACCTCGGCAAACAAGCCGTAGCCGCTGCCCGCGCTGGCGCCGATGTGATCGCACCGTCGGCGGCCATGGACGGGCAGGTCCAGGCCATTCGCCGGGCGCTCGATGAAGCGGGTTTCAGCCAGACCGCGATCATGGCCTATTCGACCAAATTCGCTTCGGCGCTTTATGGTCCGTTCCGCGAGGCCGGCGGCAGTGCGCTGAAGGGCGACCGCAAAAGCTATCAGATGAACCCGATGAACCGCCGCGAAGCCGTGCGGGAATCGCTGATGGACGAACAGGAAGGCGCCGACGCGCTGATGGTCAAACCGGCCGGCGCGTACCTGGACATCATCCGCGACATCCGCGAAGCCTCGCGTTTGCCGCTGTCGGCGTATCAGGTGAGTGGCGAGTACGCGATGATCAAATTCGCCGCCCAGGCCGGGGCGATTGATGAAGCCCGAGTGGTGCGTGAGAGCCTGGGGGCGATCAAACGGGCCGGGGCGGATTTGATCTTCACCTACTTCGCGATGGACCTGGCCCTGGCCGGGATCTAACTGTCTTGAATGATCGTTCCCACGCTCTGCGTGGGAATGCCTCCTGTGACGCTCCGCGTCACGCTTGTTGGGACGCGGAGCGTCCTTGGCTGCATTCCCACGCAGAGCGTGGGAACGATCATCAAAAGATCTTCAGCCGAAGAAAGGCCGAATCCCACGGTCCCGGAAATACCGCTCGATCACCTTCGGATCGGCGCTGTAGTCGGCAATCGCTACATAGGTATCCGGCCGTAACAGGTAAAACCCGTTGCGTGTGAGTCCCGCCGCTTCAAACGCCGGCCGCCAGTCGAACACCTGCAACGGCAGGTGATGCTCGGTGCACCAGGCGATCATCTCGTCGCTGGTATCGCCATACACATGCACCTGCCAGGTCGGATTTTTCAGCGACTCGAAATTGTCCCCTTCACCGTCGTGGGCCCAAGGCAGGCGATCACCGCCGTGAACATGGCCAGCAACGCCCTCGCTCAATGGCATGCCGCGATAGTTGAGGGTGGTCTGCGACACCGTGCGAAACAGGAACTCCCGAGCGGCTTCCAGCGATGTCATTTTCGGGATCAAAAAGGGTGCCACGCGGGTGCGCAGCACGTCGGCAATTCGCCCTTCGGCGGTGACGAAACTGAAGACCCGGTCGGTAGTCGCCACCAATCGCCGGGCAAAGGCGATGCGTTCGGTTTCATAACTGTCGAGCAGTTTGGCCGAGGCGCCACCGCTCAACACCGCCGCGAGTTTCCAGGCCAGATTGATCGCATCGCCAATCCCGGTGTTCATGCCTTGGCCACCCGCCGGGCTGTGGACATGGGCGGCGTCACCCAACAGAAACGCGCGCCCCGTGCGAAAGTGATCCGCAACCCGGTGATGCACGCGGTAAGTCGAGAACCAGTTCACCTGATCGATCTGCACTTTTAGATGCTCGATGGCCCGGCTGCTGACGTCTGCAAACTGGAGGGTTTCGGCACGGTCGGCGCGCTCGTCGCGAACCGTGCCGATCAGTCGGGCGCGACCTTCGCCGGCCAAGGGGAATACGGCGAGGAAGTCGGCTTCATCAAGGTCCACATGCAGTTCACCGTTGAACGTGGGGCCACGAGCCTGCACGTCCGCCACGTAGAAAATCTGCTGGTAGGTGCCGCCTGGAAAACCGGTGTCCAGCGTTTTGCGCACAATCGACCGGGCGCCATCGCAGCCTGCGAGGTAACAGGCCTGACAGGTTTCCTGCTGGCTATCGGGCAAGCGCAGCCGGGCGGTGATGCCGTCGCCGGTTTCCTCGAAGCTTTGCAGTTCAGTATCGCGCTCCACTTTAATACCGAAGGCCTCCAGGCGTTCGATCAGCAGGCGTTCGTGCTCGTCTTGCGGATACATTTCCAGAAACGCGTAGGGCGTCAGACCCTCGCCGATGGTGCTCAGCGGCAGGCGTGCGACAGGTTCGCCTTTGACCCAGAAATTCGCTGCGGACACTTTATGGCCGTTTTGCACAACGGCGTCGCTGAGGTCGAGCTGGCGATACAGTTCAAGCGTTCGCGCCTGTACCGCCAGCGCACGTGAAGTGGTGCCGGGTGTCGACGTCTTGTCGATAATGCGCACCGCAATCCCCAGTTTGCTCAACCACAGCGCCAGTACCAGCCCGGTCGGGCCGGCGCCGATGATCAGCACGTCGCTACGGTTCATGAGCCTGTCCTCCGCGGTATGTGGATCAAGTATGGTTCAGCCCAAATGCACTGGCCTCCCGGCTGCCCAACGGAAAACCACCCCTACAGCGCAGGGGAACAGTCCGCGACTGTCACAGTCATAGCCTGCGCCATGCCATTGATCGTATGGTTAACCCGGCTCAACGGATTTTGATGGAGCACCATGCAAGCCAATCGATTGATCATGAGCGTCGCGGCACTGTTGGTTCTGGCCGGTTGCGGTAGCCAGCGCACGCAGGAACCGCCGGCCCGCAAGCCCGCCGAGGTTAAGGCCGAGATCATGCGCCTGTTGCCGGCCAAGACGGTCGATCGCCAAGGCTGGGCCACGGATATCTACGCGGCATTTGCTGCCCAGAACATTTCGCCGACCACGCAAAACCTGTGTTCGGTACTCGCGGTCACTGAGCAGGAGTCGACGTTTCAGGCTGATCCGCCGGTGCCGGGCCTGGGCAAGATCGCCCGGGACGAGATCGACCGTCGCGCCGCCAAGGCTCACATCCCCGGCCTGCTGGTAAGCGGTGCGTTGCAGGTCAGTTCACCCAATGGCAAAAGTTACAGCGACCGGCTGAATGCCGCGCGCAGCGAAAGAGAACTCAGCGCGATTTTCGATGATTTCATTGGCATGGTGCCCATGGGGCGGACGCTGTTCGATGGTTTCAATCCGGTGCACACCGGTGGGCCGATGCAGGTCAGCATCGACTTCGCCGAGCAGCAGGCGCGTCATTATCCCTACCCGGTGGACGGCTCGATTCGCCGCGAAGTGTTCACGCGTCGCGGTGGCCTGTATTTCGGTATTGCCCACTTGCTCGGTTACCCGGTGAGCTACAAGCAGCCGCTGTATCGCTTCGCCGATTTCAATGCCGGTTGGTATGCCAGCCGTAATGCGGCGTTTCAGAACGCGGTAAGCCGTGCGACCGGCATCCCGTTGGCGCTGGATGGCGATCTGGTGCGCTACGGTTCGATCATGCCTGGCGCTACGGAATTGGCGGTGCGCACTCTCGGCAAGCAACTGGACATGCGCAACCTGACCATTCGGGATCAATTGGAGGAGGGGAAAGGTCTCGAGTTCGAGGACACCAAGCTTTATCGGCGCGTCTTTGCCTTGGCCGAACAGGCCGAAGGCCGGCCATTACCTCGGGCGGTATTGCCGGGAATCGTTCTGCAAAGCCCAAAAATCACCCGCAAGCTCACCACGGCATGGTTCGCCAAGCGGGTCGATGAGCGTTATCAGCGCTGTATGAAGCGCGCGGGGATGTGAACGAGCCAGACTGAGAAACCCGGCTGGGGAGGCTAATGCCGGTCAGTTAAGACGCAGAACCTGTGGGAGCGGGCTTGCCCGCGAAGGCGGTGTTACAGACCACATTGATATCGACTGACACACCGCTTTCGCGAGCAAGCCCGTTCCCATAGGGATTGCGCTTACCGACTGGTATTGTTGATGAGGTATTCGAGCGCAATCTTCGGCAACTGCTACAAAGAGAGAGTCGCAGAGGAGATTTAGTCATGTACCAGCTCTACGGGCATCAGAATTCGGGTGCGGCCGCCATCGAAGCCGCGCTGGAACTGTGCGAGGTCGCTTATCGCTTCATCGATGTTTCTGCGTCCCCGGAGGCGTTTCAGGCGCTGGAGAAGCTCAACCCGCTCAAGCAGGTTCCCACCCTGCTGCTGCCCGATGGCGGCGTTCTCACCGAGAGTGCGGCCATTCTTATTCATCTGGGCCTCACGTTCCCGGAGTCGAACCTGTTGCCGGAAAACCCGATCAAGCGTGATCAGGTGATTCATGGCCTGGTGTACATCGTCAACAATTGCTACGCGGCCATTGGCATCATCGATTACCCCGAGCGCTGGCTGGCCAAGGTTGATGAGTCAGCCCGGCAAAACCTCATGGCCGGTGCCCGCCAGCGGCTGCATTGGAGTTGGGAGGTGTTTGCCGATCAGTTCGCCGGCAAGTTGTACCTGGGCGATGGAAAACCGGGTGCGCTGGATATTCTGGCGGCGGTGGTGACGCGGTGGGCGGGCACCCGGGAACACTTGCGTGTTGCGCGGCCGGGGTTCTTCGCCTGGCTCGAACGCTTCGACCGGCACCCTGCGTTGGCACCGGTTTTCGCGCGGCATTGGCCGTAAGAACACCAACAAACTATTGTGGGAGCAAGCTTTTGTGTTGAGTGAGCTTTGTGGCGAGGGGGCTTGCCCCCGTTCGGCTGCGAAGCAGTCGCAAGGCTTTCGGGGGCGCTTCGCGACCCAACGGGGGCAAGCCCCCTCGCCACAGAAGCCCGCTCCCACAGGGGGATTTGCGGTGTGCCGCAATCACTCGCCGCGAATGTACTGCTCCAACTGGCGAATCAGTTCAGCCTGTTCGGCAATGGCTTCCTTGACCAGGTCGCCGATGGACAGCAAGCCTATCAACTCGCCGTTTTCCACCACCGGCAAGTGCCGCAGGCGCTTTTCGGACATGATGCCCATGCAGGTTTCGACGGTTTGATGGGTGTCCACGGTGATGACCGGCGCCACCATGATGTCGCTGACCGGTGTGCCAACCGAGGAGCGCCCCTTGAGCACCAGTTTGCGCGCATAGTCACGCTCGCTGATGATGCCGACGACCGCGCCATCTTTCAGCACCGGTAACGCGCCGACGTTTTTTGCGGCCATCACCATCAGCGCTTCCAGCACCATTTGATGAGGCGCAATGGTGTGGACTTCCTGATTCTGTTGGGCCTTTAACTTGAGCAGTTGGGCGACGGTTTTCATGGCGGATTCTCGGGTGTTGTCGTTGTTCTTGAAGAATCGTAGAGACGCGCTCACAGAGCAAGGCAGAAAGCGGCAGATACCGCGCAAAAAGCGTCATTCAGCGATTTTTCTTTGTAAAAGTCCGCCCCTGATGCCGGTAAGTTGAGGCGCAGAACCTGTGGGAGCGAGCCTGCTCGCGATGACGGCGGTACATCCGGCATCAATGTAGGCTGACACGACGCTATCGCGAGCAGGCTCGCTCCCACAGGTTCTGCGGTGTTCAGTCCTTAACTGACAGGTATCAGGCCTTGCCCCAATGCCAGGTCGATCACGCGTAGAATTACCCCTTGAATCAGTTTGTTGAGGTTGCAGTGGTGGATTTACAGCAGGGCTTCGTCCTGACCCGGCATTGGCGCGATACCCCGGCCGGCACGGAAGTCGAGTTCTGGCTGGCGACCGATGCCGGTCCCCGACGGGTCCGCCTGCCGCATCAACCGTCGGTAGCGTTCATTCCCGCAGCCCAGCGTGAGCAAGCCGAAGCGCTACTGCGCGGCGAGAAAAACGTCGAGCTGAAGCCCTTGGCCCTTCTGGACTTCGAACATCGCCCGGTGCTCGGCCTGTATTGCCAGCAGCACGGTCAGTTGATGCGCCTGGAAACCGCGCTGCGCAGATCAGGCGTCGATGTATTCGAAGCCGATATCCGCCCGCCGGAACGCTACATGATGGAGCGTTTCATCACCGCCCCCGTTTTGTTCGGCGGCACGCCCAGCGCCGAAGGTCTGCTGCTCGACGCGCAAATGAAACCTGACCCCGGCTACCGACCGAAGCTCAGACTGGCCTCGCTGGACATCGAAACCACCGCTCAGGGCGAGTTGTATTCCATTGCCCTGGAAGGCTGCGGGGAGCGGCAGGTGTACATGCTCGGGCCGCCCAATGGCGATGACAGTGGGGTGGATTTCCAGCTCGAATACTGCGACTCGCGAACCCTGCTGCTGAAAAAACTCAATGAATGGTTCGCCCGGCACGATCCCGACGCGATCATCGGCTGGAACGTCGTGCAGTTCGATCTGCGCGTACTGCACGAACATGCCAGGCGCTTGGCGGTACCGCTGAAGCTGGGGCGTGGCGGCGAAGAAATGCAATGGCGCGAGCATGGCAGTCGCAATCATTACTTCGCCTCGGCTGCCGGCCGGTTGATCATCGACGGCATCGAATCGCTGCGTTCGGCGACCTGGAGCTTCCCCTCGTTCAGCCTGGAAAACGTCGCACAAACCCTGCTGGGTGAAGGCAAGTCAATCGACAATCCGTACCAGCGCATGGACGAAATCAATCGCATGTTCGCCGAGGACAAACCGGCCCTGGCGAAGTACAACCTCAAGGACTGCGAACTGGTGACGCGGATCTTCGCCAAGACCGAATTACTGACCTTCCTGCTCGAGCGCGCCAGTGTCACCGGTTTGCCGGCGGACCGCAGCGGTGGCTCGGTGGCGGCGTTCACTCACCTGTATATGCCGTTGATGCACCGTCAGGGTTTCGTCGCGCCGAACCTCGGCGGCAAACCACCGGAGGCCAGCCCCGGCGGTTTTGTCATGGACTCGCAACCCGGGCTGTACGAATCGGTGTTGGTGCTCGACTACAAAAGCCTCTATCCGTCGATCATCCGCACCTTCCTGATCGACCCGGTGGGCTTGATCGAAGGGCTCAAGCATCCTGACGACAGCGAGTCGGTGCCGGGCTTTCGCGGTGCGCGTTTCTCAAGAACCCGGCATTGCCTGCCGGCCATCGTCGCCCGGGTTGCCGAAGGTCGTGAAACCGCCAAGCGCGAACACAACGCACCGTTGTCCCAGGCGCTGAAAATCATCATGAATGCCTTCTACGGCGTGCTGGGTTCCAGCGGTTGTCGATTCTTCGATACACGGCTGGCCTCGTCCATCACCTTGCGCGGTCACGAGATCATGCTGCGCACCCGCCAGTTGATCGAGGCCCAAGGCCACGCGGTGATTTATGGCGACACCGACTCCACCTTCGTTTGGTTGCGCCGTGCCCACGGTCAGGCAGAAGCCGCGCAGATCGGCCATGCGCTGGTGGACCACGTCAACCAGTGGTGGCGCGAGCATGTGAAACAGGAATACGGGCTGGAAAGTGCTCTGGAGTTGCAGTTCGAAACCCACTACAAGCGCTTTCTGATGCCGACCATTCGCGGCGCCGAGGAGGGCAGCAAGAAGCGCTATGCCGGGTTGGTCACCCGCGCCGATGGCACCGATGAAATGGTCTACAAGGGCCTGGAAACCGTGCGCACCGACTGGTCACCGCTGGCCCGGCAATTCCAGCAGGAGCTATACCTGCGCATCTTCAATCGCAAACCCTATCAAGACTATGTTCGTGACTATGTGCGCAAGACCTTGGCCGGCGAATTCGACGAACGCCTGATCTATCGCAAACGCCTGCGCCGTACCCTCGACGACTATCAACGTAACGTGCCACCCCACGTGCGGGCCGCGCGAATCGCCGATGACTACAACGACCAGCAGGGACGCCCGCGGCAATATCAGAATGGCGGCTGGATCAGTTATGTCATCACCGTCGCCGGCCCCGAGCCGCTGGAAATCCGCAGCGCGCCCATCGACTACGACCATTACGTCACCCGGCAGCTGCAGCCGGTGGCGGATGCGATCCTGCCGTTCGTGGATGACGATTTCTCAACGCTGATTGGGGGGCAGTTGGGCCTGTTTTGAGTCCAGCAGCGACAACGTCCAGTCATCCGGTATGCCGTGAAAATACTGATCCAGCGCCTGATGGAACAGGCTGCCTTTTGGCGAAACCTGGGCGAACAGTGTCATCGATGAGTGAAACTTGAGGTTGTCGGGGTGACCGAAAATCTTGGCGATCGAGCTTTGAGGAATGTCCAGAACCAGTTGCGTGCACATGCGCAAGCGTGGCCCCAATAACGGATGCTTCAGGTACGCCGTGGCTTCTTCACTGGAGCGAATGGCGAAGTAGCGGGACATCTCGCTGTCGCCCAATCCGGAAAACTGCGGAAAGATAAACCACATCCAGTGCCGGCGCTTCTGGCCGGCGCGCAGCTCTTCCTGCACCCACTCGAACACAGGGTCTTGCGCCTGAACGAAGCGTGGCAAATTGAAAGCGTCGAGCTGATCGGTACTTCTCATGCCGATGCCCTCTGACAAACCGCGATGGCTCAGACCATGGCCAACCGCTGCTTACGTTGTGGCGCGCGAAACGCTTGGTCCAGCGCCTCCAGATCCCCGACTTCAAGCCGCAACTGCGCCGTTTGTGCATTGAGCTGCACATGCTCGGGGCGGACCGCTTTGGGGATGGCGATCACGCCGTTCTGACGCAGAATCCATGCCAGCGCTACCTGCGCCGGTGTCGCCTCGTGACGGGCGGCAATCTGCTTGAGCGTCGAGTTGGCCAGCATGTGCCCGCCCTGGCCGATCGGACAATAGGCCATCACCGGCATCCTGAGATGCTGGCTCCAAGGGAGCAGATCGAACTCGATGCCGCGTTCTTCCAGGTTATACAGCACCTGATTGGTGGCACAGGCCGGCGAAGCCAGTTCTTCCAGGTCATCCAGGTCAAAATTGGACACGCCCCAACGGCCGATCTTACCGTCGTCGCGCAGGCGCTCGAAGGCTTCGACGGTTTCCGCAAGGGGATAGTCGCCGCGCCAGTGCAACAGGTAGAGATCGATGTAATCGGTATTCAACCGCCGCAGGCTGCGCTCGCAGGCCTGGGGAATGCCTTTGCGGCTGGCGTTGAAGGGATAGACCTTGCTGACCAGAAAAACCTGGTCGCGAAGGCCTGCGATGGCTTCACCCACCACCTCTTCAGCGCCTCCTTCTGCGTACATTTCAGCGGTGTCGATCAGGGTCATGCCTAACTCGATGCCCAAACGCAAAGCTGCAACTTCCTTTGTGTGTCGGGAGCGTTCCTCTCCCATGCGCCAGGTTCCTTGGCCGATGACCGGCACTTGGCTGCCGGCCAGCTCAAGAGTACGCATGCATCCTCCTTTCGAAAGTCCGATCGATACTTCAGTTGGCAGCAAAATGGCCCGGTGGTTCCGTGGACATCTCGAAAGATCGCAGCCTCTGTAGGCGCTGCCGAAGGCTGCGATCTTTTGATCTTCTGACCTACAGGGTGGAAAACTTGTACACCGTAGTCTGGCTATAGCGCTTGCCCGGATCCAGCCGTGTGGACGGGAAGTTCGGCTGGTTCGGCGAATCCGGATAATGCTGAGTCTCCAGAGTAAACGCCCCCCAATGCGGATAAACCTTGCCAGCCTTGCCCTTGACCGTGCCATCGAGGAAGTTGCTGGTATAGAACTGCACGCCGGGCTCGGTAGTGTAGAGCTGCAAGCGGCGGCCGGATTGCGGATCGCTGACATCGGCAGCGAGTTTGCCCAGATCACCCTTGGCGTCCAGCACCCAGTTGAAATCGAAACCGCCTTGTTTCGGTTCGGCGAATTTCAGTTGCGGGTGATCAGCCTTGATGTGTTGACCGATGGCGGTCGGTTGGGTGAAGTCCATGGGTGTGCCGGCGACTAGGGCCAGTTCACCGGTGGGGATCAGTTTGCCGGTGACCGGCGTGTAACGGGCTGCATGCAAAGTCGCAAGCTGCTTCAGGACGTCGCCATTGCCCGCGCCGGCCAGATTGAAATAACTGTGGTTGGTCAGGTTCAGCACGGTGGGTTGGTCGGTGCTGGCCTTGTACTCGATGCGCAGCTCATTGTTCTCGGTGAGGCTGTAGGTGACTTCGGTTTTCAGGTTGCCCGGGAAACCCATCTCACCGCCCGCCGACAGATACGTCAGGGTCACGCCCACCGAATCCTTGCCTTTGCTCGGTTCGGCTTTCCACACCCGTTTATCAAAACCCTGCGCCCCGCCGTGCAGTGAATTGCTGCCGTCGTTGAGTGGCACCTGATAGCGCTTGCCGTCCAGCTCGAAGGCACCGTTGGCCAGGCGATTGCCGAAGCGGCCAATGGTCGCGCCGAAGTACGCGGTGCCGCTTTGATAACCCTGCACGTCGTCGAAGCCCAGCACCACATCGTCGAACTTGCCGTTTTTGTCCGGCACTTTCAGTGACTGCAGAATCCCGCCGTAGGTAATGACCGTGGCTTGCAGACCATGGCTGTTGCGCAAGATGTATTGCTCGACGGGCGTGCCATCATTGGTTTTGCCGAAGGCTTTCTGTTCGCTGGACAAGCCAGCGGCGTGAGCGGGGAGGGTGGCGATCATCAGGGACAGTCCGAGGCCGGAGAGCAGGTATCGAGATTGAAGCATGGTTGACCTTCCTTTTTGTTGTTTTGTAAGAAGTAGTCATACTAATAATCGAGTTTTAACGCGATCAAGGAAGGATTTATAGCTTATCTACGTAGTGTTGCAATTATAAAGTATGACTAATAAGGAGCAGCTTTCACGGTGATCCGCGTTTACGGACCACCGGCACTGCACTTTTTCGGCTTTCGCGGTTCTATCCTTGGCCAGCCCGCGGCGATCCCCACCGCCGGCCCATGCCCAAGTTCAAGAACCCATGGCTCGAGTTTTACCCCGCTTTACCCCGCACATTCGCCGTTATTGCTGGCTGTTGACAGGCCTGTCGATGCTCTTCGCCAGTGGCTGCAGCCATCAGCCGGGCAACGATATCGTCAGCCAGTTTCGCAACGGCCAACCCCAGGAATTCCTCCAGACCAGCGTCGACCGTATGGCGACCCTGACGATGCGTGACAACCTCGAAAGCCTCTACCTGCTGATGAACAAGCTCTACCTGCGCAACCCGCAGGAGCTGAAGAAATCCGGCTTCCTCGATGTCGGCACCGCGGAAAAACAAGTGCGCATGGCCATCGAACAGCAACAGCCGCTACCCACTCTCGGTGGCAAAAAAGACCTCGCCGCGCTGAGCTACGCCATGAGCCCGGAATTTCTCGGGGACCGGGTCGGTGCCTTTATCTATGCCATCGGCAGCATGCTGGTCACCGCTCATGGCAATCGGCTGGAGTTCTACATGACGGATGCGATCAACCCGACCTTCGTCAGCAATGCCGCGCGCAACATCGAGAAGGCCACCTGGATCTTGAGTCAGCGGCAAAACAAGCAAGGCGAGCCCTTGCTGTTTTCCAACGAAATCTCGGAGGAGGGCAGCAACCTGAGCTTTGCCGTGGAGTTCGGCAAAATCGTCGCACGGCTGGATCTGCTGACCCAGATGCTCGACGAACGCTACCGGCGGATCGGCCTTAACTATGCCCAGAGTTTGCTGTTCCTGAATTTTTTGCCGGTGCAGTAATTCGAGTAGTGAACCCAATCCCTGTGGGAGCCAGCTCCCACAAGGGATTGTGTTGAGGGGGAGATCGTTGTTCCAATCAATAAATAGATATAAATATAGATCGCATCGATATAAGTGGTTATAAGAAAAATCGCTATGCTGCGGGCCAGATTTTTCCTGCGGTCGATGTGGACGGATTAATGGATTTTGTTAACTTCGGGTTGGTCGTTGCCGGGCTGGTGGTCGGTTTTATCGTCGGCATGACTGGCGTGGGCGGCGGGTCGCTGATGACACCGATCCTGCTGTGGTTCGGGATCAACCCGGCTACGGCGGTGGGCACGGACTTGCTGTACGCGGCCATTACCAAATCCAGTGGTGTGCTGGTTCATCGCAAGAACAAGAACATCGACTGGGCGATCACCGGTTGGCTGACCCTCGGCAGTGTGCCGGCAGTAGCGCTGACGCTGTGGTTTTTGAGCAGTTTGCAGACCTCGCCCGACGCGATGAACGCCGTTATCAAACAAGCGCTGGGCTTCGTATTGTTCGCCACGGCGCTGGCGATTTTCTTCAAGAAACGCTTGCTCGATTTCGCCCACAAACGGGCGGGCGGCCACTACAACCCTAGCGGCTCGCGGTTGAATGTGCTGACCGTTATCACCGGATTGGTCCTTGGCACCATGGTGGCCCTGACCTCCATCGGCGCTGGCGCCCTGGGCACCGTCGCGCTGTTCATCCTGTATCCGCTGCTGCCTACTCGCCGCCTGGTCGGCACCGAAATCGCTCACGCCGTGCCCCTGACCCTGGTCGCCGGCCTGGGCCATGCGAGCATGGGCAATATGGATTGGCACGTTTTGGGCTACTTGCTGGTCGGTTCGCTGCCGGGGATTTACCTGGGCAGCCATTTGACCGGGCGGATCTCCGACGAACTGTTGCGTCCATGCCTGGCCACGATGCTAGTGCTGATCGGCTACAAGCTGGCGTTCTGATCCGGCACCGTATAGATCCCTGAATTTAGCGGAATCATGCCCTCACTGGCGTAGTCAAAATTATGACCACGTTCAGATGAGGTCATGACGTCCATGAACAGCCCCGTAAACGATCTTCTACGACGGTTCCGCCGCCCCCGCGGCGAGCCACCCGGCAACGCGGCCGAGGTGCTGCGCCGTCATGCCGAGCCGTTGCCTGCACTCGACTCACCTGAATTCGGCAAACTCTTCGACCGCTTTGGCGATGCCAGCGTGGTGCTGATCGGCGAAGCCAGCCACGGCACCCAGGACTTCTACCAGACCCGAGCGGCGATCACCCGCCGCCTGATCGAGCAGCATGGCTTCGGCATCGTCGCGGTCGAGGCCGACTGGCCCGATGCCGGCCAGATCGATCGATGTGTCCGCGACCTGGGCCGCTCTGCCTGGAAAAAACAGGCCTTCGCCCGATTCCCCACCTGGATGTGGCGCAACACCGCTGTGCAGACTTTCACCCGCTGGCTGCACCACCATAATCGCGGCTTGGCGCTTGAGCAGCGGGTGGAATTTCGGGGGCTGGATGTTTACAGCATGCGTCATTCCATCGACGAAGTGCTGGGCTATCTCGATAAGACCGACCCGCAACTGGCGAAAGAGGCCCGTCATCGCTACAGCTGCCTGACGCCGTGGCATGACGACCCGGCGCTGTACGGTCATTTCGCTGAGCGGGGCAACATGGCCACGTGCGAGGACGCAGTGGTCGAGCAATTGAATGTGTTGCTGGGCGAACGGCTTGACCCGATGGTCGCCGACGACGAGGCGTTTTTCAGCGCCACCCAGAACGCCCGCGTGGTGCGGGCCGCCGAACAGTATTACCGCGCCATGTATCGCGGCTCGACCGCCTCGTGGAACCTGCGTGACCTGCACATGTTCGATACCTTGCAAACCCTGATGGTGCATCGCGGGGCAGGCGCCAAAGCGGTGGTGTGGGCGCATAACTCACACATCGGCAACGCCGCCGCCACGCAAATGGGCTGGGAGGGGCAATTCAACATCGGCCAGTTGTGCCGCACGGCCTACGGTTCACAAGCGGTGCTGATCGGCATGGGCACCGACCATGGCACCGTCGCCGCCGCCGACGACTGGGACGAGCCGATGCAGGTCAAACAGGTGAACCCGGCATTGGCCGACAGTTGGGAACAACTGTTTCTCCAGGCCGGCATTCCCGCAGCGCTGCTCGACTGGTGGACGTCACCGAGCGAGGAACTGCTGGACGTACTGGCCGGGCCGTTACTTGAACGCGCCATCGGCGTCATCTATCGACCCAGGACCGAGCGCCAGAGCCATTACTTTCAGGCAGTGCTGGCGGAGCAGTTCGACGCTTTTGTCTGGATCGAAAAAACCCATGCGGTCTCGCCATTGCCGGCGCCTGAATTCATGGAGCACGAGGAAGACACCTTTCCGTTCGGTATATGACGGATCTCTATTCCCGGGTAAAAATCTCCAGCAGATGCCCGTCCGGGTCATCGAAATACACCCGCCGGCCACCGCCGTAATCATTGATCTCGTTCGGCCGTTGCTTGCCAGGATCGGCCCACCAGGGCTGCCTGCACGCTTGCAGGCGAGCGAAGGCCGCATCGAAGTCTTCGTCGCCAATCAGAAACGCATAGTGTTGGGACGCGATCGGCGGGTCGTTGTTGTAGAAATCCAGCGACACACCATTATCGAATTTGACCACCAGCATCGGTCCGAACGGCTCGGCATCGGGCAGGCCGAGGAGGTCGGTCAGGTAGCGGGCCGACACCTGTTTGTCACGGCACCAGACGATGGTGTGGTTCAGCTGAGCGCTCATGGAAAAATCCTCACGGCGAATCAGGTGGTGCGAGTCGTGCTATGAGATTAGCTCAGGCTGTTGCGCAATGACTGCCCTGACCTAAGCTTGGGGCAAGGTGAACACAAATACGTTGCCTCACCCGGAACGTTCGCCGCGATGCGCAATCATTAGAGCGTGGATATCAAAAGGAGATGCGCATGCTCATCAGGTCTTTGACCCTGGCTACTCTGCTGGCTTTCGTCGGCCCCTTGTTCGCCGCCGATGACGATTCCCCTCTGGTTAAAGACGTGGGCAGGGCCCGTCCCCTGATCGTCATCGCGCCCAGTTCGGTTGATCCCACCTGGGTCAGCCTGAAAAAGTCACTGGATGAACCCGCCAGCCGCAAGGGCTTCACCGAGCGAAACATGGTGCTGTACACCGTGATCAATACGATGGGGCAACGCGACGGCAAAGACCTCGACCCGCAAACGACAATGGCGTTGATCCGTTCGCTCAAGTTGGGCGCCGGGGCGAAGAGCAAAATCATCCTGGTCGGCAAGGACGGCGAAAAGAAGCTTGAAAAGGATGTGGTCGAGCTGAAAGAGATTTTCAGCACCATCGACGCGCTGCCAGCCGCCGAAAAGGAAGCGACAGTACCGGTGCCAGCGCCGGTGGCTGAGGTTGCACCGGCCAAAGGCGCAAAGGGCAAACCGGCGAAGCCCGCCAAACCGCCTGAAATGCCGGATGATTGAATTTCCTCCATGGGGGTGAAAATCCCTGTGGCGAGGGGGCTTGCCCCCGTTGGCCTGCGAAGCAGGTCGCACACCACAGAGTGATCATCGACCAAAATGCCAAGTGATCAGATCGAGAGCGATCAATTCCTCATTGGATAAATAACCAAACGTGCTAGAAAACTATCATTTATGACAGTTGGAATCAGTGTGGGTTTGACCAAACATGGGCGTCATGACGCGCGGTACTGATTGCGTCAAAACTGATCTGCATTCTTGCTTTCGAGGCGAAAAAATGGGCGTAACACTAGAAACGTTAGAACCAGGAGACGGAACAACATTTCCCAAAGGGGGACAGATTGTCTCCGTCCACTACACCGGCACACTTGTGAATGGTGAAAAGTTTGATTCAAGTCATGATCGTGGTGAGCCGTTTAAATTCAAAATTGGCGTGGGCCAAGTAATCAAGGGTTGGGATGAAGGGGTTGCACAGATGAGCGTGGGGCAGAAGAGCAAACTGACTATCTCGCCAGATTTTGGCTATGGCACTCGAGGCGCGGGCGAGGTCATCCCACCGAATGCAACGCTGATATTTGATGTGGAACTAATAAGCATCGAATAACGCTATGCCCAGGAAAGGCTCAGGCGATCCGGCGACCTCATGTCGGTAGCCACTTTGATTTTCACTGCTCAACAAAAAACTGTGGCGAGGGGGCTTGCCCCCGTTCGGCTGCGCAGCAGTCGTAAACCCGGCATCTGAGGTCTATCTGATGCAACGCGTTGATTGGTTTTGGGGCCGCTTCGCAGCCCAACGGGGGCAAGCCCCCTCGCCACAGGGTTTGGCGCAGGTTTAAGTGCCGTAACGAAAATGGGCGACCTCAAGAGGTCGCCTATTTTGTTTGCCTTCAGATATCCGTAGCAGCTGCCGAGCCCGCGAGGCTGCGTTCGGCCGCGAAGCGGTCGTAATACTTGCCACTGCGCTCTTTCAGGCAAACCGCATCCGCCGGATTACGACTGCTGCGCAGCCGAACGCAGCCTCGCGGGCTCGGCAGCTGCTACGGAATCGGAGCGTCCTAGGACGTTATGTATGGGCCTTCGTTTGCTTCGGACATTTCCTGCAAGACGTGGTGCACTCCATGAACTATCGCTCGGCCGGCTGCCCGGATAACCTTCTTCTGCCGCTGCAAAATCAGTGGTCGGATGTGGAAGTCCGGTGGTCAGAGACACTTACCAACGCTCGTAAAGCGCATGGCGACATTTTTTATGTCAACATTGCCGCGTTATGGCGGCTGTGCGCGGGGCACTTTCGAGTGCGCCGGGTTTTGGTAGGTTCCCCCTGGTCTTCCACACCTGCGTACAGCTGTCACCCTCATGTGGAAGTGAGATTGGCAGTTTTCCTAAATTGTTAATGGAGCTTTACATATGAAGAAAGTTACTCCCAATCCCCCCGAATCCCCATCCGACCCCCTTGATCCCGTTCCACTATCTGAAATCACCGAGCCCGCCGTCAGCGCTCGCTTACGTAACCCCAACCACGCTGACCCTATCAGCCATATCTTCACCATCGTCCCCGGCGTCCATACAGAAACCCTGCTAAGCCACGCCTGTGATACCCTCGCATCCCTGAATGTCCTGATCACGGACCTAGCCTGCAAGCTGGAAAGCTCCAACCGCAACGTGGCGCTGTCGATTCAGCAGTTGGCGGTAGTCGCGCAATTGCTGGTGAACCGCGCACTGGACAACATCGATTCGCCCGAAGGCGCGCCTGCCGTTCAGCCAAGCACTCAACATTGATCAGGGAGGTTCCGTTATGGCTCGATACATGCCGATTACGGGCATCGACTGCACAATTGCATCGTTGCTGATTGATACCGAGGCGCCTGTGGACGTGTTGCATGACACAGCGGCCTATCGCATCAGAAGCGTGACTCAGTTGCTGGAAACCCTTTCCATCGGCGAGGGGAACAGCCGCGATGCATTACTGTTGCAGGACTTTGCTCGAGTGCTGGCGATTCCGATGCGCGACGGTTGTGACTTAATGGATGTGATCGGACGACGATTGCGGGCGCAGGTTTAAGTGCAGTAAAGAAAAATGGGCGACCTTAAGAGGTCGCCCATTTTATTTGCCAACGCCAAACCCTGTGGCGAGGGGGCTTGTCGGAATGCCGCATCACCCCGTTCGGCTGCGCAGCAGTCGTAAATCCGGCATCAGAGGTCTATTTGATACAACGCGGTGGCTGGTTTGGGGCCGCTGCGCAGCCCAACGGGGGCAAGCCCCCTCGCCACAGGTGCGCGGTTGCCCAGCCGTGATGGATTGTCGGGATTATTCCGCCAGGGCACTCAATATTTTGTGGGCGATTTTGATTCGCTCGGGGTTTGGGTAGTTTTTGTTGGCCAGGATCACGATGCCGATGTCCTTCGCCGGGATAAAAGCTACATAGGCGCCAAAGCCGCCGGTTGAGCCGGTTTTGTTGATCAGGACATGATCGTGTTGCAGTTGAGGCGGGTTCAGCGGTTGGACTGCATGAGCCTCAAACGCCATCTGCGACGAGTTGCCCGCCAGCAATGTATCGAGCGTTACCGGATAGTTGTAGAACTCCCACCCCAACCCTTGAGTCATCTCGCCAACGGTGTAGTAGCCGGTATGTGTGGTGGCGATGGCTTGCTGCAAGGGCTTTTCCAGCGAAGCCGGATTCATGTTCGCTTCAACATAGCGAAGCAGGTCCGAGGCACTGGTTTTCACGCCATACGCTTCGGAATCCAATGCGCCCGGGCCGACCCGCACAGGCTTGTCGTCCTTGTTGTAACCCTGGGCGTAAAGCGCCATCTGATCCTGCGGCACCTTGAGGTAGCTATGCTTGAGGCCGAGTTTCGGCAGCAAGGTTTTTTCCATCAGCTTATCGAACGGCGCCCCCATGCTTTGCGCCGCCAGATAGCCGAACAACCCAAGGCTGGGGTTTGAATACAGGCGATGAGTGCCGGCGGCGTAGGCCGGTTTCCACTGCTTGAAATAGCCGAGCATTTTGTTCTGATGGTCTGCATCGCTGGGGAATTGCAGGGGCAAACCACCGGCGGTGTAGGTGCCGAGTTGCAGCACGTTGATGTTGTCGAACGCGCTGCCACGTAATGTCGGTAGAACCTTACTGGCGTTGTCTGAGAGGGCCAGTTTGCCTGTCGCCTGGGCATAGGCGGCGAGGGTGGCGGTGAAGGTTTTACTCACCGAACCGATCTCGAACAGGGTGTCTTCGGTAACGGCTTTGCCGTTTTCTTTCGAGGCCACGCCGTAGTTAAAGTAATGCGGTTGGCCGTTGACTGTAATCGCGACCGCGACACCGGGGATCTGCTGTTGCTGCATCACCGGTTCAACGGCGGCCTTGACGATCGCTTCGATGCGGTCGTCAGCAAAGCTGTGACTGACGCCTAGCAGAAGTGCGAAAGCGCTGTAAGACGCGAGTTTTCTCTGATTTTTTATACGCATGATTGAGTCACTTTCCATGAGTTTCTGTTGTGTTAACCGCTACACTCCGAGCGGTTTTTCAAGCCGGTCCGTTGCTGGGCGAGCCAAATCTATGCAGTTTGGCGAATACCGACAAACGACGATATTTCGGATGAGCCATTAGAAATTTTTTGGAGTGGGCATGATTCGTCCTCATCTACCGCTGAATGCGCTACGCGCTTTCGAGGCGTCGGCGCGCCATTTGAGTTTCACCCGGGCGGCGGTGGAGTTGTGTGTCACGCAGGCGGCGGTGAGCCATCAGGTCAAAAGCCTTGAAGCCCAGCTTAACGTGACTTTGTTCAAACGCCTGCCCCGAGGCCTGATGCTGACCAACGAAGGTGAAACCCTGCTGCCGGTGTTGCGCGACTCTTTCGACCGGATCGCCGAAACCCTTGAGCGTTTCGAGGGCGGGCATTTTCGCGAGGTGTTGACAGTGGGGGCGGTGGGGACGTTTGCGGTCGGTTGGCTGTTACCGCGGCTGGCGGATTTTCAGACGAAACATCCGTTTATCGATTTGCGTCTGTCGACCAACAATAACCGGGTGGACGTGGCCGCTGAAGGGCTGGATTACGCCATTCGCTTTGGCGCAGGGGCGTGGCATGGGATCGAAGCGGTACGGCTGATCGAGGCGCCGCTGTCGGTGCTCTGCGTTCCCGAGATTGCGCGGCAATTGCACACACCGGCCGATCTGTTGCAGCAAACGCTGTTGCGTTCCTATCGCACGGATGAGTGGCCGGAGTGGTTTCAGGCGACCGGTCTCTCGGCCCATGCCGCACCGCCCCGGAGCATCGTCTTCGATTCCTCGCTGGCGATGATGGAAGCGGCGTTGCAAGGGGCGGGCGTAGCATTGGCGCCGCCCTTGATGTTCTCTCGACAACTGGCGGCGGGCGTAATCGAGCAACCATTTGCCATCGGGATCACCACGGGCAGCTACTGGCTGACCCGCTTGCAGTCGCGCCCTGAAACGTCGGCGATGGCCGCGTTCAAGGACTGGCTGCTGCAAGCTTCGCTTTAATACAAAAACCTGTGGGAGCGAGCTTATGTGGCGAGGGGGCTTGCCCCCGTTGGAGTGCGCAGCACTCCCAATACCATCACCGGGTTTCGTCTTAAAGAACCGATTGGCCATTTTTGCGACTGCTTCGCAATCGAACGGGGGCAAGCCCCCTCGCCACACAGGCTCTCCCACAGGGATTGAGGTGTTTTCAGAGGGTTACCGCACCAGACACGGCCGCTTGTTATCGAATTTCCACCCCGGAATCAGAAACTGCATCGCCACGCTGTCATCCCGAGCGCCCAGCCCCATGCCTCTGTACAGCTCATGGGCCTTGGCCAGTTGATCCATGTCCAGCTCAACCCCCAGGCCAGGTTTTTTCGGCACCTGCACACAGCCGTCGACGATTTGCAGCGGGGCTTTGGTCAGGCTCTGACCGTCCTGCCAGATCCAGTGGGTGTCGATGGCGGTGATTTCACCCGGCGCGGCGGCTGCGACGTGGGTGAACATGGCCAGGGAAATATCGAAGTGGTTGTTGGAATGCGAGCCCCAGGTCAGGCCCCATTCGTGGCACATTTGCGCGACTCGAACCGAGCCTTGCATAGTCCAGAAGTGCGGGTCTGCCAAAGGAATATCTACTGACTGCAACTGGATCGCATGGCCCATTTCCCGCCAGTCGGTGGCGATCATGTTGGTCGCGGTTTTCAGGCCCGTGGCACGACGGAATTCGGCCATGACTTCCCGGCCCGAGTAACCGTTTTCCGCACCGCATGGGTCTTCGGCGTAAGCGAGAACGTGATGCTGATCCCGGCACAGGCGGATCGCTTCTTTGAGCGACCAGGCGCCATTCGGATCAAGGGTGATGCGCGCATCGGGAAAACGTTCGGCGAGGGCTGTGACCGCTTCGATTTCCTCGTCGCCACTCAACACGCCGCCCTTGAGTTTGAAGTCCTTGAAGCCATAACGGGCGTGGGCAGCTTCGGCCAGGCGCACCACGGCGCCGGCGCTCATGGCTTTTTCGTGACGCACACGGAACCAGTCGTTGTCGGCGTCCGGTTCGCTGCGGTAGGCCAGATCGGTTTCATTGCGATCACCGACATAAAACAGGTAACCGAGCATCTTCACTTCGTCGCGCTGCTGGCCTTCGCCGAGCAGGGCCGCGACCGGTACGTCCAAATGCTGGCCGAGCAAGTCGAGCAGGGCGGCTTCAAGGCCAGTGACCGCGTGAATGGTGATGCGCAGGTCGAAGGTCTGCAGGCCGCGACCACCGGCATCGCGATCGGCAAAGGTCTGGCGCACTTGATTGAGGATCTTCTGGTAAGTGCCGATCGGGCTGCCGACCACCAGTGCGCGCGCATCTTCCAGCGTCTGACGAATACGCTCGCCACCCGGCACTTCGCCGACGCCAGTGTGACCGGCGTTGTCCTTGAGGATCACGATATTGCGGGTGAAAAACGGGCCGTGCGCGCCGCTCAGGTTGAGCAGCATGCCATCGTGGCCGGCCACCGGCACAACCTGCATGCTGGTGATGATCGGGGCTTTTGCGGCTTCTTGTGGGTTCATTTTCTTGTCCTTAAAACCAATGTTCAGGCGTGATTAGGTGCTGGTTTGCTCAGGGCAACCACAGGTGCGGTTTTCGGTTTGTTGCGCGCGGCGAAAACGATGATCGCGGCAATGATCGAGGTGGCGGCCAGGCCGTACAGCCCGCCCTGAATCGACCCGGTGTGTTGTTCCAGCAGACCGAAGGTGGTCGGCGCAACGAAGCCACCGAGGTTGCCCACCGAGTTGATCAGTGCGATCACGCCTGCAGCAATCCGAGCATCCAGGTACGCCTGGGGAATTGGCCAGAACAGCGACGATGCCGATTTGAAACCCAGCGCGGCGAAGCAAATGGCGACGAAGGCGAAGATCGGCCCTCCCGTGGTGGACATGAACATCCCGGCGGCAGCGATCAGCAGCGCAGCGGCGACCCAGGCTTGCTGGTGTTTCCATTTGGCCGACAACGTGGCGAAGGCGTACATGCCGACGATTGACAGCAACCATGGAATCGAGTTGAACAACCCGACCTGGATGTCGCTCAGGTCGCCCATCTTCTTGATGATGCTCGGCAGCCAGAAGGTCGCGGCGTAGATGGTCAACTGGATGAAGAAGTAGATCATGCAGAACAGGATGATCTGACGATCCTTGAGCAGTGTGCCCAGCGACGGTTTGATCGGCGTCGCGGCTTCGCGGGCCAGTTGTTCGTCATCGATGGCTTTGACCAGTGCGTCCTGCTCAGGAAGGGTCAGCCATTTGGCGTCATGGGGCTTGGAGTCCAGCCAGAACCAGACGAACACGCACAACCCGACCGAGAACATCCCTTCAATGAAGTACATCCACTGCCAGCCGTGCATGCCCAAACCACTGATTTGCAGCAGCAGCCCGGACAGCGGGCCGGAGATCAGCGACGCTATGGCTGAGCCGCTGAGGAAGATCGCAATCGCCTTGCCGCGTTCGACGCCAGGCAACCAGCGGGTGAAGTAATAAATCACCCCGGGGAAGAAGCCGGCTTCGGCGACACCGAGCAAAAACCGCAGAATGTAGAAGTGGGTTTCGTTCTGGATGAACGCCATACAGGCGGCCACCAGGCCCCAGGTCAGCATGATGCGGGTCAGCCAGATTCGTGCGCCGACTTTTTGCAGGAGGATGTTGGAGGGGACTTCGAACAGCGCGTAACCAATGAAGAACAGACCGGCACCGAAGCCGTAGGCGGCAGCGCCAATGCCCAGGTCATGCTCCATGTGCGCGCGGACGAAGCCAATGTTCACGCGGTCGATGTAGTTGACGATGAACATGATCACGAACAGCGGCAGAACGTGGCGTTTCACTTTCGAGATGGCGGACTTCAGGACCGAATCGGCGCCCTCGGTCATCCCGGATATGGATGTATTCACTGCTTTTTCTCCCACTCGTTATTTTTATGCGGGGTGTGGCTGGATGCTGCGTTGTTGATAGACATCATACAACTAGGCTTTTTTGTCCTACAAGTACCGTCACTCAACAAAATGGTGCTAGGCGGAAGGGTTTTTATTCGTTTTACGGGTTTGTATGGCGTATTTGTTGGGTTGTTCACGGATGTGTTCAGCCGATAATTTTCCCTTTGTCGCGGCGGAGCGCTTGGGTGCGATGGTGTAAATCGTCTTTTGTGCAGTAAATATTGAGTGTTGTCATACAAGTTGAGCGGCGTTTTATTGAGATTCCCGTCATCGAAAAGCGCACACGGTGATACGATCCGGATACCCGCTTTACGGATAAATCACCATGCAAGAAGACATCGACGCACCTGCCCGCAAGCGTGCCCATAACCTGGCCCATGATCTGGTGAGCAAACTGACCCAGAGCATCCTGCTCGGCCAGATGGTGCCGGGGGACAAGCTGCCGTCGGAAAACTCGATTGTTCAGGAGCATGGCGTCAGTCGCACAGTGGTGCGCGAAGCGATCTCGAAGTTGCAGGCTTCGGGGCTGGTTGAAACCCGTCACGGCATAGGCACTTTTGTTCTAGAGCGCGCACCGGATCAGGGGCTGCGTCTGAATGTCGATACGGCGCTGGGCGTGCGCAGTATTTTGGAGTTGCGCATGGGCCTGGAAACCCAGGCTGCGGCGCTGGCAGCGGTGCGTCGCACAGACAGGCAGTTGGCGCAGATGCGTGAAGCGCTGGATGACTATCAAAGCCTGTTGGCCAACAACGACAGTTGCGTCGAGGCGGACAAACGCTTTCATCTGCTGATCGCCGAAGCCACCGGCAACGTCTGCTTCACCGAGATCATGCAGCACCTGGGCAGCGCCATGATCCCCCGGACCCGCGTCAATGCCGCCGAGCGCGGGTCGGCGGATTTGAGCAAGCTGGGGCAACTCGCCAACCTCGAACACGAAGCGATTCTAAACGCCATCAAACGCCAGGATCCGGATGCGGCGCGGGCGGCAATGTGGTTACACCTGACTAACAGCCGCGACCGCTTTTCGGCTGATCGGTAGTCGCCGTTGGTCTCCTTGATAGCACCTCTTTTGCAGGCTCGTTTCCAACCTGTACGGCCCAGACTCGCTGGACCTCATCAGTGAGGTGCGTCATGGCTAACGATCAAATCCTTCAAGGTGGAACTTCCGATAACGAGCCTGTCAGACCCATTCCCGATATGGACGATCCGTCGATGGATCACGACGCGCCACCCGGCATGGACCCATCACGAGATCCGGCCGATACGGACGTCGATCGTCCTGAAGACTGGAGGGACCCAGCCCTGGACCCGGCTCTGGATGACGATATTCCAGCGCCGGATGAAGAAACGCCATTGTCCGACGACAGGCGATAAACGAAACCCGGCCGATGGGCCGGGTTTTTTGTGGGCACTGGTTGGCCTCAATCCCCCTTCGGCAACTCAATCACAAACCGCGTCCATCCCTTATCCGATTCGCAACGAATCTGCCCGCCATGGGCGCGGATGATTGACTGGGTGATGGCCAATCCCAACCCCGCATGCTCACTGCTGCCTTCACGGCGCGCCGGGTCTGCCCGGTAGAAGCGGTCAAACAAGCGCGGCAACAAGTCTTCAGAAATCACTTCCCCGCTGTTTTCAACAATCAGGCTCAGGCCTGTCGGCTGCTCAACAATCTTCACCCGAACCTCGCCACCGCCCGGGGTAAACCGCAGTGCATTGTCCAGCAGATTGGACAGCGCCCGACGCAACATGCTGCGGTCGCCCTGCATGCGCGCGCTGCCGTCACGACTCAATTTCACCTGAGCGTCCTCGGCCAGCGGCGCAAAAAACTCCAGCAGCACATCGGCTTCTTCCGCCAGTTCCAGCGCTTCGCGCTTGGGCATCAGCAAGCCGTGGTCAGCCTTGGCCAGGTACAACATGTCATTGACCAGTTGCGCCATCCATTGCAGTTCTTCGAGATTGCTGTGCAGTGCCTCGCGGTAATCCTCGATGGGGCGAGGGCGGGTGAGGGTGACCTGGGTGTGGGTCAGCAGGTTCGACAGCGGTGTGCGCAGTTCATGGGCGATGTCGGCGGAAAACGCCGAGAGCCGCTGAAAAGAGTCGTCAAGGCGTCCGAGCATGGCGTTGAAACTGTGGGCCATTTCCGCGAGTTCTGGCGGCATGTCTGCTTCCGGCAGGCGTGCGTTGAGCGATTGCGCCGAAACACCGCTGGCGACCGCACTCATGCGCCGCAGCGGGCGCAAGCCACTGCGCGCCGCCCAGGCACCGAGCAGGGCGGTGGCCAGCGCCGACAAACCGACCGTCAGCCAAATCAGGTGCTGCATGCGTTGCAGAAAGTGTTGGTGATGGGTGATGTCCAGTAGCAGGGTCAGTTGTGGTGAATCGGGTTTATCGAGGAACAGCGGTGCATTCAGGACGCGGTAGTCAGTACCGTCATCACTCACCGTCGATAGGCCCAACTGGCGCGGCAAGTCTTTGGGTAAGCGGGCTGAGCTGTCGTACAAGCGTTGGCCATCGCTGCCGATGATGCGCAGCGAAAGATCGGCTTGTCGGCTCAATTCATCGGCCAGTTTGGTCTCGCTTTCGCTGGACGGAATGTCATCCAGAGCCCGGCGCAAGCCAATCAGTTTGCCGTCGAGCAACTGCTGGTCCAGTTCGACAAAATGCGCCTCGCTCGCGCGGCTGAATAACACCCCGGCGAACAACGACACCACCGCGGTGCAGGCCGCAAACAGCAGCGCCAGGCGATTGCTTAGTGAAAGTCGGCGCATCAGGCAGGGCGCTCTTCAAGGACGTAGCCCATGCCGCGCACGGTGTGGATCAATTTATTCGGGAAGTCGTCGTCGATCTTCAGGCGCAAACGGCGGATCGCCACTTCGATAACATTGGTGTCGCTGTCGAAATTCATGTCCCACACCTGGGAAGCGATCAGCGACTTGGGCAGAACTTCACCCTGACGTCGCAGGAGCATTTCCAGCAGGGCGAATTCCTTGGCGGTCAGGTCGATGCGCTGACCGTTGCGTTCGACCCGGCGACGAATCAGGTCCAGGCGCAAGTCGGCCAGTTGCAGGCTGGTTTCCTGAGGCAGGGTGCTGCCGCGGCGCAGCAGGCTGCGAACCCGCGCCAGCAGTTCGGAGAAGGCGAACGGTTTGACCAGATAGTCGTCGGCACCCAGTTCCAGGCCGTGAACCCTGTCCTCCACAGCGTCTCGCGCTGTAAGAAACAGTACCGGTGTGTCGAGACCCGCGGCGCGCACAGCTTGCAAAATCTGCCAGCCATCGCGACCAGGCAGCATCACATCGAGGATCAACAAGGCGTAATCGCCGCTCAACGCCAGTTGCTGGCCGGTGTTGCCATCGGCCACCAATTCGGTGGTGAAACCGGCCTCGGTCAGGCCCTGGCGCAGGTAATGGCCAGTTTTCGGTTGGTCTTCGACAATCAGCAGTTTCATGGGCGACTCGGGCAGTTGGAACGGTTGCGTTATACCGTGGGCGGCGGCGATACAGGCCAACCTGACAAAGTTGTAATCTGCCTGTCAGGTGGCTGCCAGAGCCCGCGGGTTAAGTTTCCCACAAGCTGAACCTCATCTTGTTGGAGTGCGACTATGTTTTTGCAAAATCGTCTGGTACTGACCGCTTGCTTGCTGACTCTGAGCTTGGGACTGGAAGCTTCACCGGCGCATTCCTACGACTTCGGTCAACCGGCGGTAGCGACCAAGGCTACCCGTAGCGTTGAAGTGGTGATGGGCGATATGTCCTTCACTTCCAAGGCGATTGATATCAAGGCCGGAGAAACCGTGCGTTTTGTAGTGGTGAATAAAGGCCAGTTACTGCACGAATTCAACCTCGGCGACGCGGCGATGCATGCCAGGCATCAGCAGGAAATGCTCCAGATGCAGCAAAGCGGCATGCTGATGCCTACAGGCATGAAGGTTATGGATCACGGCTCCATGGCCACAATGGACCATTCCTCCAAAGGGCATGGGATGAAACACGATGACCCGAACAGTGTGCTGGTGGAACCAGGCAAAACCGCCGAGCTGACCTGGACTTTCACCAAGGCCACCAACCTGGAATTTGCCTGCAATATCCCCGGCCACTATCAGGCCGGTATGGTCGGCAAACTGACAGTCAGTCAGTAAGCACTCAAAGGCGGGAGCAAAGGCTGGTAGAATCCGCTGATTCTTCAGTCAGGTTTCCGCCATGCATCCCGCAGCCGAACATTCGCCGCTGGGCAAGTCCAGCGAATACATCGCCACCTACACGCCGTCCCTGCTGTTCCCGATCCCGCGTACCGCGAAATGGGCGGAGCTGGGCCTGACGGCTGAAACCCTGCCGTACAAGGGCGTGGACTTCTGGAACTGCTTCGAGCTGTCGTGGCTGTTGCCGTCCGGCAAGCCCGTAGTGGCGATTGGCGAGTTCAGCATTCCGGCGGATTCGCCGAACATCATCGAATCGAAGTCGTTCAAGCTGTACCTCAACTCGCTGAACCAAACAGCGTTTGCCGATACCGCAAGCCTTGAAGCGACGCTGGCAAAAGACCTTTCGGCCGCTGCCGGCAAACCGGTGGGCGTGCGGATTCGCAGCCTGAAAGATGTTGAGGCGGAAGGCGTCGTGGCGTTGCCGGGTGTGTGTATCGATGACCTGGATATCAGCGTCAGCAACTACGAGCATCCGCGTCCGGAACTGCTGCGGTGCAATGAGTCGCTCATTATTGAAGAGTGCGTACACAGCCATTTGCTCAAATCCAACTGCCCGGTTACCAGTCAGCCAGATTGGGGCAGCGTAGCGGTGGAGTATCGCGGCGCGGCGCTGGACCATGCGAGTTTGCTGGAGTACATCGTGAGCTTCCGTCAGCACTCGGACTTCCATGAGCAGTGTGTGGAGCGGATTTTTCTCGACCTGCAACGGTTGCTGAAGCCGGAGAAACTGACGGTGTATGCACGGTATGTGCGTCGTGGCGGGTTGGACATCAACCCGTATCGCAGCACCGAAGACGTGCAACTGCCGAACCACCGCCTGGTCCGTCAATGAAGAACCAATGTGGGAGCGAGCCTGCTCGCGATGAGGGCGGCACATCCAACATTAATGTTGGCTGATACTCCGCCATCGCGAGCAGGCTCGCTCCCACAGGGGATTGCATTTGCAAATCCCGGATATGAAAAAGCCCCGCTACCGATAGCAGGGCTTTTTTGTACATGGCGGGTTCAGATCCCCATGTTGCCCAACGCTTGCACGATGTTGCGCAAGGTGCCGGCAAGGGTCGGGTGTTCGAGTTCGAAGCGCTCGACGGCCAGGTTCACATTGTCGGCGAGGTTGGTGTCCTGGGTTTTGGTTTCCAGCTCAAGTTCGAGTTCGATCTGTTGCATCAGCGCGTGCAGGTCAGCGCGCTCTTCTTCGGAAAGCGGTGGATTCTGTTCCAATTGCTCGCGCAGTTTGTTGAGCTGTTCTTGCAGTTCGCGGGCAGGCATGGCGTTCTTCCTTTTATCGATAGGCACTGGCATAGACCGCAGCGGCGCGCCAAAGGTCTATGGCTGACCTGTAGATTAATCCACTCCCGGGCAAACTGCATGATCTCGATCAGGGCTTTTCGCCCTTGAGCCGGCGCAGGCTGATATCGGCCAGGCAAGTGTCGAGTTCGCCCAAATGATCGATCACCGAATGCACGCCCAGGCCGAACAACTGCATTGTCGCCTTGCCGCGCAGATGTTCCCGTTCCCTTTGGCTCAAGACCTGCCATTCGCTGGGGGCCAGCCCGCACAGCGAGCCGCAGGACGCCAGGCCAATGGTCCACAACCCGGCATTCAGGCCCGATTGCAGAAGACGCGGTTCACCGCTGACCAGCACGCAACCGTCCAGGCGTTCGACATTCAACGCCATCAACGCTTGCCAGCAGGCGTTCGGGGCCGGCCATGGATTGATTGTTGCCAGGTGTTGCGAAGGTTTAATCCAGTCCGGAAGTGCCGCTGCCAGAGAGTGGCTGAGGGCGGGGGGCAGTTCGTCGAGCCAGGCGCAAGGAATCTGTTGGTGCTGCAAGCTGGACAGGCTGTCCAGAGCGCCAAGCGTGACTTCGGCATGCTCGGCAGTCAGTTTGCCAGCTTGGCGAGTACGTGCGCCGAAATCCACCAGGCATCCGCTGAGGCCGAACAGTACAGCGGTCAGGCTGGGGGCGACGAGAGGTGTGTTTTCGGCGCGTGGCATATCAACATCCTTGAAATAGTAACAAGGCTATTCGTGGACGGTGACAGTTGAGTGACACTGATGTGAATCGCTTCCAGCCAGGAGAATCATCCGGAGGCCATCGCGCACGATGCTGCCTAAACCGGGTTTTCCGTCATATACTAGCGGCCTTTGCGCCTGGGCCAAGCCCCCGCGCCAGTACGAATCCAAGGAGTTTCTCTATGCGCTGGAGCAATCAGCTCGCTCAGCTTTGTATGTGTGCCAGTGTATTGCTGGTTCCGTTCGCGGCCCAGGCGGCCACGGAAGAAGACCCTTGGGAAAGCATTAACCGCCCGATCTACAAGTTCAACGATTTCGTTGACACTTATGCACTGAAGCCATTGGCTCAGGGCTATCAATTCGTCACGCCGCAGTTTCTGGAAGATGGCATCCACAATATGTTTCGCAACGTCGGCGACGTGACCAATCTCGCCAACGACGTGTTGCAAGCCAAGCCCGCTGCGGCAGGCGTCGACACCGCGCGTTTGATCTTCAACACCACCTTCGGCCTGCTGGGCTTCTTCGACGTGGGCACCCAAATGGGCCTGCATCGCAATGATGAAGACTTTGGCCAGACCCTCGGTTACTGGGGCGTGGGCAGCGGTCCGTACCTGATGTTGCCGCTCATGGGGCCAAGCACCTTGCGTGATGCGCCTTCCAAGTATGTCGACGGCTATACCGGCCCGTACCGCTACATCCACGACGTGCCGGTGCGTAATTCGATCTTCGGCCTGAACATCGTCGACACCCGCGCCAATCTGCTGTCGGCCGAAAAACTGGTCAGCGGCGACAAATACACCTTTATTCGCAATGCATACCTGCAAAACCGCGAATTCAAAGTCAAGGACGGCCAGGTCGAAGACGATTTTTAATCTCGACCGGTAAAAACGAAGAAGGCGGCCATTTGGCCGCCTTCTTTCGTTTGGCTTGCGGGTAAATTCGGGGCTATTTCATTTTCAGGATTGTAAGCCCGAGTTTCTGATTGGAACCGTCCTGTGTTTTCACCCACACCACTTCGGTATCGGCCTCAAGGCCTTTGAGCGCTGCATGATCGGAATCAATCCGCACGCTGAGATGGTCACCGACCTTGAATAAGCGGGGCGCCTCAACTTGCATACCGCTGCTGGAAAGGTCGATGCAGACGGCTGGCACCTCGTCGCCTTCATGAATCAGCGCCACATCGGCATCGACCCGCATGCGGATGAAATCGCGCTTTTCGCTGTAGTCCCGATCAGTTTGGCTCATGGGCTTGATCCTTCCTTTGGGTTACGGTTTTGCCTGTTCTTATAACTCCCGGTGATTTGACAAGTAAAGACGTCAAGCGACCATCGGCGTGAGCTTGAAACGCCTCGCGGATGGGAGTACCGTCTGCGCCTTAGAAGGGCACCTTTGGTGTACCTGTAAGTAGGGCTAACGCTCGAAAACGGTGCAGCAGAGAGGCTAGAAAGCGAATCCAGTAGTGTGTGCGGGGGCCAATGCCCAGCCTGCTACGCCAACCTAATTCTGGCGCCGTTTGCCCACATGCCAAAAACCAGTGCCACGCTGCTGATAATCGATGATGACGAAGTAGTGCGCGCGAGCCTCGCGGCCTACTTGGAAGACAGTGGTTTCAGTGTCCTGCAGGCCAGCAACGGCCAGCAGGGTCTTCAGGTATTCGAGCAAGACAAGCCCGACTTGGTCATCTGCGATCTGCGCATGCCGCAGATGGGCGGACTCGAACTCATTCGCCAGGTCACTG
This sequence comes from Pseudomonas sp. TE12508, assembly GCF_056279485.1. NCBI lineage: Bacteria > Pseudomonadati > Pseudomonadota > Gammaproteobacteria > Pseudomonadales > Pseudomonadaceae > Pseudomonas > Pseudomonas sp. TE12508. The sequence goes on from NZ_JBWCCN010000019.1 coordinate 139,761, forward strand.
AGCTGTCGCCGCAGACCCCGGTGATCGTGGTGTCGGGCGCGGGCGTGATGAACGACGCGGTCGAGGCCCTGCGCCTGGGCGCGGCGGACTATCTGATCAAGCCTCTTGAAGATCTGGCCGTGCTCGAGCACTCCGTGCGCCGGGCCCTGGATCGTGCGCGCCTGCTGCTGGAAAACCAGCGCTATCGCGAGAAGCTGGAAAAGGCCAACCGCGAGCTCGAAGCCAGCCTGAACCTGCTCCAGGAAGACCAGAACGCCGGTCGCCAGGTGCAGATGAACATGCTGCCGATCAGCCCCTGGAGCATCAACGAGTTCCAGTTCGCGCACCAGATCATTCCGTCGTTGTACCTGTCGGGCGATTTCGTCGACTACTTTCGGGTCGATGAGCGTCGGGTAGCGTTTTACCTGGCGGACGTTTCCGGCCATGGCGCCTCTTCAGCCTTCGTTACCGTGCTGCTGAAGTTCATGACCACGCGCTTGCTGTTCGAATCCAAGCGCAACGGCACATTGCCAGAGTTCAAGCCTTCAGAGGTTCTTGGTCATATCAACCGGGGCCTGATCAGTTGTAAGCTGGGTAAACACGTCACAATGGTCGGTGGAGTCATCGACGAGGAGACCGGTTTGTTGACCTATAGCATCGGCGGTCATCTGCCGTTGCCTGTGTTGTACACGCCAGACAGTGTTCGTTACCTGGAAGGGCGCGGTCTGCCGGTGGGCCTCTTCAATGAAGCCACCTACGAAGACCACATACTGGAATTGCCGCCAGTGTTCAGCTTGACGCTGATGTCTGATGGCATTTTGGACCTTTTGCCAGAACCCACACTCAAAGATAAAGAAGCTGCTTTGCCTCAACGGGTGAAGGCAGCGGGCGGCAGCCTGGATGGTCTGCGCCAGGTTTTTGGATTGGCCACGCTAGGGGAGATGCCGGATGATATCGCCCTGTTGGTGTTGAGCAGGAATCTTTAATGAGTACCGGTAGAATCCAGTTCGCCGAGCAGGATGGCACCTTCGTCCTGAAGTTCGTCGGTGAAGTTCGCCTGACCCTGTGTTCGGCGTTGGATGCGACTATTGAGCGGATCTTCACCGCGTTGAATTTCAACGCCATCGTGATCGATCTGACCGAAACCCGCAGCATCGACAGCACCACCCTGGGCCTGCTGGCCAAACTGTCGATCCTGTCGCGGCAAAAGGTCGGCCTGCTGCCGACCGTCGTCACCACCCACGAAGACATCACCCGTCTGTTGCAGTCCATGGGCTTTGAGCAAGTGTTCAACATCGTTGATCGCCCGATCCCATGCCCTGAATGCCTGACCGACCTGCCAGACCAGGATCAGTCCGAAGAAGTGGTGCGGATCAAAGTCCTCGAAGCGCACAAAATCCTCATGGGCCTGAACGACTCCAACCGTGAAGCGTTCCATGACCTGGTGAATGCGCTGGAGCGGCACTGATCCTTTGAAGTGATGGAGGGCCGCTCTGGCCCCATCGCGAGCAGGCTCGCTTCCACAGCGACCTCAGCCATACCATAAACCCGTGGGAGCGGGCTTGCCCGCGAAGGCGTCCGCACACCCACCACGGCCACCAGCGCGAAGCCAACCTAATCCTCACTACCAAACGCGCACAAAAAAGGGCGAACCCGCTAAGGTTCGCCCTTTTTGCACAGCTTCGAACTAGATCACAGCTTGGCCTGCAACAACGCCTCAAGCTTCTCCTGATCCCGAGCAAACTGACGAATCCCCTCAGCCAGCTTCTCGGTTGCCATCGCATCCTCATTGGACAACCAACGGAACTGCGCTTCATTCAGGCTCAGACGCGCCTCGCCAGCATGCCCCGGCGCCAATTTGCGCTCCAGCTTGCCAGTATCCGCCGCCAGCTTCTCCAGCAGATCCGGGCTGATGGTCAACCGATCACACCCCGCCAGCTGCTCGATCTGATTCAGATTACGGAAGCTCGCACCCATCACCACAGTCTTGTAGTCATTGGCCTTGTAGTAGTTGTAGATACGCGTCACCGACTGCACGCCCGGATCATCCGCGCCGGTGTAGTCGTTGCCAGTGGCTTTCTTGTACCAGTCGTAGATACGGCCAACGAACGGCGAAATCAGGAACACCCCAGCGTCAGCACAAGCCGCAGCCTGAGCGAAAGAGAACAGCAAGGTCAGGTTGGTCTGAATGCCTTCCTTTTCCAGCTTCTCGGCAGCGCGGATACCTTCCCAGGTCGAAGCGATCTTGATCAGCACACGGTCACGGCCAACGCCGGCCTTGTCGTACAGGTCGATCAGACGGTGCGCACGCTTCAATACGGCGTCAGTGTCGAACGACAGGCGCGCATCCACTTCAGTGGAAATACGGCCCGGTACAACCTTCAGAATCTCTTGCCCTACCGCAACGCCAAAACGGTCACTGGCCAGGCCCACATCGCCCTTGCAGTCATGAACGCAAGCGTTCAGCAACTCGGCATAAGCGGGAATGGCCGCCGCTTTGAGCAGCAGGGAAGGGTTGGTGGTAGCGTCCACCGGTTTAACGCGAGCGATTGCTTCGAAGTCGCCGGTGTCGGCAACCACGGTGGTCATTTGTTTGAGTTGTTCCAGCTTGGAAGTCATGAGCGTGCTCTGTCCTATGGGTCTAATGACATTACCCGAGCGCTTGCAGCCACTCAAGGGTGCGTACGTGTATCGATAGCCCCAGCGGCAACAACCTGAAAACGGATGTTTGAAAGGCGGGGCGTGGTATCGGTAGATACGATGCTGAAATAGGGGACAGGTTCAACGCAGGTGACGGTTAACGCCCCTCCAACAACTCCGCCGCCTGATCCAGCAACGCCAAAGGCTCTTTGGCCTTATGAATATCCACCGACAACAGCTGGCGAAACTTCCGCGCCCCCGGAAACCCGGTGCCCAGCCCCAGCACATGCCGGGTGATGTGGTGCATTGACCCACCCGCCAGCAGATGCTCGGCGATATAAGGCCGCAACTGCGCCAGCGCCTCGGCCCGGCTGATCACCGGCGCCTTGCTGCCGAACAGCTGTTGATCCACCTCAGCCATCACATAAGGATTGTGATACGCCTCACGGCCCAGCATCACGCCGTCAAACGTCTGCAAATGCTCGTGACAAGCCTCCAGCGTCTTGATTCCGCCATTGAGAATAATCTCCAACTCTGGAAAATCCGTCTTCAACCGCGCCGCCACGTCATAGCGCAGAGGCGGAATGTCGCGGTTCTCCTTCGGCGACAGCCCCTCCAGAATCGCAATTCGCGCATGCACGGTAAAACTCGTGCATCCAGCATCCCGAACCGTGCCGACGAAATCACACAACTCCTCGTAACTGTCCCGCCCATTAATCCCGATCCGATGCTTCACCGTCACTGGAATCGACACCGCATCACGCATCGCCTTCACACAATCGGCCACCAACTGCGGATGCCCCATCAGGCACGCGCCGATCATATTGTTCTGCACCCGATCACTCGGGCAGCCGACGTTCAGGTTTACCTCGTCGTAGCCGTGGTCCTGGGCCATGCGCGCGCAGGCGGCCAGGTCCAGCGGGACACTGCCGCCGAGTTGCAGGGCGAGCGGGTGTTCGGCTTCGTTGTGGCGCAGGAAACGGTCGTGATCGCCGTTGAGGAGCGCGCCGGTGGTGACCATTTCGGTGTAGAGGAGGGCGTGCTTGGAGAGCAGGCGCAGGAAGAAGCGGCAGTGGCGGTCGGTCCAATCCATCATGGGGGCGACGCTAAAGCGTCTAGACACTGTAGAGCTTGAGTTTACTGGGTATGTAGCTGAATTCTTTGACATTTTGCTCTACGTGTTTAAAGCCGGTTTTCGGGGGTAAATGGGCGTTTTTTGGAGGGGCGTTGGTACGTACCACCCTCTTTTAGCAATTGTACCAGTTGACCATGGCCACGATCAGAGCAGGAAAACGCATCGACGGCAGCACCAGTTACACGGCACAGATACGCCTGTTTCGCGATGGTGCGCAAGTTTACCAAGAGAGCCAGACCTTCGCCCGAAAAGAGGCTGCCAGGGCCTGGGTTCTAAATCGCGAGTAAATAAATCAGTCCCGCCGTTGCGTGATCTGCCTGATGCATCGCGAGTTCTGATTTTGCGACTGCTGCGCAGCCGGACGCAGGCTTCGCCAGCTGCTACATGGAATGTGTCGCGGCGAGCTATTTAGCCTCTGGCACCGCTATCCACTGACCCAGAATTTTCTGGTAATTACCCGTCACCTTGGCCAAGTGCAGCCACTGATCGACATACAACTTCCAACTAATGTCATCGCGCGGCAACAGATAAGCCTTCTCCCCATACTGCATAAATTGCGTCGGGTTGACCGCGCAAAGGCCCGGTTTAAGTTTCTGCTGGTACAGCGCTTCCGAAGCATCGGTAATCATCACGTCAGCCTTCTTATCCAGCAACTCCTGGAAGATGGTCACGTTGTCGTGAAGCTGCAATTGCGCTTTGGGCAGGAAGGCGTGGACGAAGGCTTCGTTGGTGCCGCCGGCCGGTTCGACCAGGCGAACGGAAGGTTGGTTGATTTGTTCGATGGTCTGGTATTGCGCCTGGTTTTCGCAGCGCACCAGTGGAATTTTGCCGTCGACATCCAGCGTGGTGCTGAAGAAGGCTTTTTTCTGGCGTTCCAGCGTGACGGAGATGCCGCCGACGCCAATGTCGCATTTGCCCGCGAGCATGTCGGGCATCAGGGTTTTCCAGGTGGTCTGGACCCACTCAACCTTCACGCCCAGGCTGTCGGCCAATGAGCGGGCCATGGCGATGTCGATCCCCGAGTATTCGCCGTCTTCACCTTTGAAGGTATAGGGTTTGTAGTCGCCGGTCGTGCAGACGCGCAGTTGGCCTTGTTGCAGGACGGTGTCGAGATGGGAAGGGGGTTGCTCTGCCTGAACGCCGCTGGCTAGCGCGAGCAGGCCGCAGAGTATCATTGTGCTTTTTATGGTTTTCATTGTTATCGGGCTTTTTTGAGGGAGTGGGGGGCAAGCGGGAATCAGTGTAGTGAAACCGCTTCTCGACTGTCATCCGCTGTCCCAATACCCATTCACTCCAGCGCATGATACGTGCCAGGCAAGACCCGACACGTATCCCTCCACATTAGTGTTTATCCACAAGCCAAGGACTTCGAATGCTTAAGATGCGCTTCAATCGAGTTGTTGGCAGAGTGGACTCTTACTCCCTTGAGTTTATCGAGTGGCGGCTCTTTCCAACGCTTTGATGCGTCGAGGGGGAGGATGACCTGTATAACAGTTCCTTGGGGCGGATCAGCAACAAAATCGAAGTCTTGAATGCCGTCAGGCGGGAACTGAATATAAACCCGTGGTTCCAGTCTCGGGTTTGTCCATCCAGCAGAACCCATCAGACCAATTGCCGATATAGGTAGCTGTGGTGGGTTTTATTTAAGTAATTTTAACTCGGTGTCCACCACTTTCATTACTTCTTAATGCCATTGACGCTTGATTTCCTGCCACTGGTTGTCTGACAGCCACTTATCTGCCACCGGAAAGAAAATATTTTCCTCAGCGTCCATATGATCGTAATATTTTTTGATGAAATCATCGATAGTGTCAGCAATGACTCTCGTTTCCTGAGTTGTGTCCTCCAACATCTTCAGCTGTCCGGCAATGCGCCCAAATGCCTGATGATCTCGCTCGATATCCTTGACCCGTTGGTGGATCGGTGCCTCAGTCGTTAGCAAGGCCAGCCGAATAAGTTCTTCATTTTCGTGGTGGTGTCGCTCTGCATCACCATGCAAGGCTTCCAGCATCTTGAACAACAGCTTGCAGTCATCAGCACCATCGGATTCATGCCTTATTTTCCTCAGCAACTCTTTGATCTGAGTAATTTTCATAGCCACTTCATGATGATAGGCCTGAAGTTCTTTTAATAAGACGTTCATATTAAATCCTCGTTATGACCAAACCATCACGGGTTCCTGCACCTTTAAATTTCAATACCTTGTCAAACACACTCGCCAGTACTATTTAACCTTTTTAGTATAGGTGAGCACAAAGCACTCACCTCAGGAAATTTGCCGCCCTTGGAAAAAATTGAAATATCAAGTTTATGTTTATATGCACTATTTTATCTGCCGGATATCCGCCAGCGAAAACGGAAGGAAAAAGCAGCGCCCAAATCGACGCGATCCACTTCTTGACTGTCATCCATCACAATAAAGAGGTCGCAGCGGCCGCACACTGGATGACGACGCCACGACTTCCTCCGATGGCCCGGGCTTCAACGACAGCAACAACCGGCCCCACCGCACCCGGACGTTTTCCTGACCTGCTCGTGACTGTCTGCGGCCAACAGGCTTGCCGGATAACCAGCCTCCGTCAGCGCAGAAATCAGGGTGTTGCTTTGTATATCGCCCGTCACCTTGACCCGGCCATGGGCCAGATCGACCGTCACCTCGCCAACTCCCTCCAGCGGTTGCAGCGCCGCGTTGACGTGTTTGACGCAGCTGCTGCAACTCATGCCTTCGACGTGCAACTCAATACTGTTCATGGATAAACCTCTTTGGTGGCGGCGCCCATCAGCGCTTGAAGTCATCGTTGACCTTGTCACGATGGCAAGGTCAAGCGCTTGTTTCGTGCTCAGTCAATCGAGGCCTGGCGCAGGCGCAAGGCGTTAAACACCACTGAGGCAGAGCTCACGCTCATGGCCAGTGCAGCCACCAACGGGGACAACAGATGCCCGGTCAACGGGTAGAACAACCCGGCGGCGAGGGGGATGCCCATGGCGTTATAGGCCAGGGCAAAGGCCAGGTTCTGGTGCATGTTGCGTACGGTTGCCACCGATAGGCTGCGGGCATGCAGAATGCCGAGCAGGTCGCCCTTGACCAAGGTCACCTGAGCGCTGTTCATGGCAACATCGGTGCCGGTGCCCATGGCGATACCGACGTCGGCTCGGGCCAGGGCCGGGGCGTCGTTGATGCCGTCGCCGGCCATTGCCACACGGTGCCCGCGTTCCTGCAATCCGGCGACCAAGCGTTCCTTGTCCTGTGGTTTGACCTCGCCGTGGACTTCTTCGATGCCCAGTTGGCGGGCGACGGCGCGGGCGGTGGTGAGGCCGTCCCCGGTCGCCATAATCACCCGCACGCCATCGGCCTGCAGGCGTTCGACGGCGAGCCGGGTGGTGGGTTTGATCGGGTCGGCGACGGCGAGTAGCCCCGCGAGCACGTCATCCACGGCCAGGTACATGATGCTGGTTCCGTCGCTGCGCAGCTGCTCGGCGTGGGGCTGCAGGGCTTCGATGGCGACGCCGGCTTCAGCCATCAGGGCGGTGTTGCCCAGTTGAACACGGTGCCCGTCGACTTGTCCGCGCACGCCGATCCCTGACGCCGATTCGAACGTCTGCGCTGTGCTCAATACCAGTCCGTTGGCGCGAGCGCGCTCGACGATGGCGTGGGCCAACGGGTGCTCACTGCCCTGGTCGAGACTGGCGGCCAGGCGCAGCACTTCGTCAGCACTGTAGCCAGGCGCAGGTTCGACGCTGTGGAACGCCGGGCGACCTTCGGTAAGAGTGCCGGTTTTGTCCACGATCAGGATGTCGACCTTGCGCAGGTTCTCGATCGCCGCCGCATCCCGGAAGAGCACGCCGCTGCCGGCAGCCTTGCCGGTGGCGACCATCACCGACATGGGTGTGGCCAGGCCCAGAGCGCACGGGCAGGCGATGATCAGCACGGCCACCGCATTGATGAGGCCGAACACCCAGCTCGGTTGCGGCCCCCACAGCCCCCAGCCGACAAAGGTCAGAACGGCGATGGCGATCACTACCATGACGAAGTAGCCGGCAATCACGTCTGCCAGGCGTTGCATCGGTGCCTTGGAGCGTTGTGCCTGAACCACCATCTGCACAATTTGCGCGAGCACGGTCGCTGAACCTACTTTTTGCGCCTGCATCACCAGGCTGCCGTGGGTATTGAGGGTGGCGCCGATCAGTCCGTCACCAGGGCGTTTCATCACGGGGAGCGGCTCGCCTGTGAGCATGGACTCGTCCACCGCGCTTTCACCCTGCAGCACCACACCGTCGACCGGGACTTTCTCGCCGGGGCGCACACGCAAGGTGTCGCCGCTGTGCACATGGCTCAGGGCAATGTCCGCTTCGCTGCCATCGGCGTTGATCCGGAGCGCGGTCTTGGGCGCCAGGCCAAGCAGCGATTTGATCGCGGCAGAGGTTTGTGAGCGCGCCTTGAGTTCGAGCATTTGTCCGAGCAGTGTCAAGGAGATGATCACCGCCGCCGCTTCGTAGTACACGCCAACCCGGCCATCCATCATGAAGGTGGCTGGAAACAGGCCGGGTGCCAGCGTGGCGGCAAGGCTGTAGAGGAAGGCTGCGGCGGTGCCGAGGCCGATCAGCGTCCACATGTTGGGGCTGAGCTGGATGATCGAGCGCACGCCGCGCACATAGAACGGCCAGCCGGCCCACAGCACGACAGGCGCGGCGAGCACCAATTCGACCCCGTTCTGTGTGGCACCGTGAAACAGATTCAAGCCATGACCACCCATGGCCAGTGCAGTCACTGCCAGAGTCAGCGGCAGGGTCCACCAGAAGCGCCGGGAAAAGTCCTCGAGCTCAGGATTGCTTGCTTCCTCCAGTTCGGGCAATACCGGTTCCAGGGTCATGCCGCACTTGGGGCATGTACCCGGGCCGCGCTGGCGGATTTCCGGGTGCATGGGGCAGGTGTACTCTTTTTCGGTCGCCGCCGACTCCGGCGCCTGCTCCGTCTGAGCAGGTGACTTGAGGTCATCCGGATGTCCGTTATGGCGATGCATGGGTCAGCGCCTGCCACCATGGTGATGACCAAACAGGTGCATCAACGGGCACAGCAATAGAATCAGGTAAGGCAGAATCGGGGAGATATGGCCGTAATGTTCGCGGGCCAGGTAAAACAGACCGATTACTAGCAGCATGCCCAGCGCGATGCCGGGTTTACTGCGCCAGAAGGAGGAGGCTGGAGGCGTCGAGGGTGGTGAGTGGTTCATGTGGCGAGCTCCATTCCGACGAAGTGAGATTTATTGGCCCATCGGCATCTTCATCATGCTGGATTGCTGATCCATCATTTTCATCATCATGTCCATCATCGCTGTGCCCGAGCCGTCCTTGCTGCCGGACATGCCCTTGCCCATCCCCATGCCTGTGCAATGGTCGTGCATCATGCCCATGCTGTTTTTCATCGTGGTCATGGCTTCCTGCATTGCCGCCTGGCGTTCGGCCGGGGTTTTGGCGGCGATCATTTTGTCGTGGGCCGCCTGCATTTTCTGCATCTGTTCGCTCATGGCCTTGTCTTGCATGGGCATGGCTGGGGTGGTGGTAGTTGCCATCGGTGCTGCTGGCGGCTGGTCGGGGTGATGTTCGTCGACTGCCAGGGCCATCAACGGGCTGCAGACGATCAGAGCGGCGAGCGATTTAATGTAGGCGTGCATGGCAATCTCCAGAGAGTAAGGGCTGATCAGCCGCCGCCAGATGGCCGCTGATCAGAACATGTCGTATTTCCCCATCAAGGGCATGAGCCTGAAATTACGCCATGGCCGCAGCGTGTTATTGATCCATATCAAACGATCTCTTCAGGCTTATTGCGCTGCCATTTCCATCTCCGGGCTCAACGTTCCGAGCCAGGCCACCAACCCCACGATCACCACAGCAGCCACCCATTCCACCAGCACGCTGCGCCGCAACGCATTAGCGGCGACGGCGTATTGCCCGTCCCGCAACGATCGCTCCAATAACGGCCCAAGGTGAAACCGGTTCAACGCGGCGAGCACGAGCATTCCTGCAAACAGCACCACTTTGATGAACAGCAAAACCCCGTAAGTACTGAGAAATACCTCGTCCAGTTTCGGCCCGACAATGAACAGATAATTCACAACCCCTGTCACCGTAATGACCACCACGATGGCCGCGCCAATCACCTCAAATCGATTAACGGCGCGGACCAGCAACCTGATGCGCGCTTCAGTGTGCAGGGCGTTGATTCTTGCCATCAGCGCAAACGCCATCAATGCGCCAAGCCAGGCCCCTGCCGTCAGCAGGTGCAGAATGTCCACCGTGAAATGCCAGAAACGACGACTGCCTTCATCCATAGCGCCATGCCCGTTCCAGGCCAGGCTGGAAAGGGCAACACCGCCGGCAAAAGCTGCAACCCATAAACTGAAACCAGGTGCACGGAGCATCACCACTAAACCTGCGATGACCAGCGCAACAATGCGAACCCCCCAAGCCAGCCCGACATTCGTCTCGAACAGCATCATCTCGATGTGCGGACGCAGCTCGGCGAAGTCCGATTCCCCGCTCATGGCACTCGCCATCATCACCATGCTCGCGACGGACAACACCACCCCCAGCACTGCCGTCCCCGCCAACATCGGCCGAAACGGCAACACCGCTCCCGACAGCCGCTCCTGTCCTTTAAGGCTGTACAGCCCAAAGAGCGCCACCCCAAACAACAGCATCAAATCCACATACAACGCAAAGCGCAGGGCAATGCTGACCGAGTCGCTCATCAATCACTTCACTTTGAACGTAACGTTGCCGGTGATCGGGTGAGTGTCCGAAGACACGGCGCGCCATTCGACTTTGTAGCTGCCGGTGGGCAATGGCGAGAGCGGGGTGATGACCATGGTTTTCGGGTCGCTGCCGCCGGAAACTTTGGCCTTCATCGGCATGGGGGAATGGGCCATGCCGGGCATTGCGGTCATGACCAGTTTGGCACCGGAGAATTGGGTCATGAGGTTTTCCGAGAAATGCAGTTCGATGTTGCTCGGCGCTACACCGTCCGCACCTTCAGCCGGGGTGGAGGAGAGCAGTTTCGGGTGGGCTTGAGCCAGTGTGCTCATGAGCAGCCCGGTTGAAAGTGCGATGGCAACAGCGGTGGTTTTGATGGTGCGCATGCAAGGCCTCTTACCGCTTTAAGCGGTTGGTTTTTAGGTTTTTGAGTTAAAGCGTTTAGAACCACAACCGAACGCCGAGCACGAGGCGGGCTTCGCTGCGGTCCTCGCCTTCGTCCTTGGCGTAGTCGGCGGTTTTGCCGTAGGTGCGGTTCCAGGTCACCCCGATGTAAGGCGCGAATTCCCGGCGGATTTCATAGCGCAATCGCAGGCCGGCTTCGGTGTTGGACAGCCCGGAGCCGATGCCCCGTTGCGGGTCGTTTTTGCCGTAGACGTTGAGCTCGGCGGTCGGCTGCAAAATCAGTCGGTTGGTGAGCAGGATGTCGTAGTCGCCCTCCAGCCGTGCAGCGGTCTGGCCACCTTCGCCGATGAAGGCCGTAGCCTCGGCTTCGAAGTTGTACAGCGCCATGCCTTGCACGCCTAGTGCGGCCCAGGTTTGTGGGGCGCCGGGTTTGAAATCCTGGCGCACGCCGGTCACCACGTCCCACCAGGGGGAGATGGCGTGGCCCCAGAGAGCCTGGACTTCGGCGTCTTCGGTCTTGCCATTGACGCGTTCGCCTTCGGAGCGCAGCCACAGGCGATCGATGTCGCCGCCGACCCAGCCGGACAGATCCCAGGCCAGGGCGCTGCCGTCGTCGGCGTCCTGCCATTCGAGTTTGTCGGCGAGGAAGTAATAGTTGAGCGCGGTGTCATGCACATTGTGGCCGGTGGGGCTGGCGTATACGGCGGCGCGGTCGGCGTCGGTCAATGCCGGGATCGGCGTGCGGCTTTGGGTTGGCGCGGCGGGCTGCATCTGGCCGTCGTCCATGCTCTGCATTTGGCTGTGATCCATGCCCGGCATCTGGCTATGGTCCATGCCCTGCATATCGTCGGTAGCAGCCATGGCCGAAGAAACCGTGAAGCCAGCGAGTGCCAAAGCGAGGCGGGTAGAGCGATTCAGTCTGGTCATGGGTAGCGCCTCATTCTTCCACGCGAACTTCACGGAACATGCCCATTTCCATGTGGTACAGGAGATGGCAGTGATAGGCCCAGCGGCCGAGCGCGTCGGCGGTGACCCGGTAGCTGCGCTTTGATCCCGGTGGCATGTCGATGGTGTGTTTACGCACCATGAACTGGCCGTTCTCGTCTTCGAGGTCGCTCCACATGCCGTGCAGGTGAATGGGGTGAGTCATCATCGTGTCGTTGACCAGCACCACACGAATTCGCTCGCCGTACTTGAGTCGCAGCGGTTCGGCGTCGGAAAATTTCACGCCGTTGAACGACCAGGCGAACTTCTCCATATGGCCGGTGAGGTGCAGCTCGATAGTGCGACCGGGCTCGCGGCCATCCGGGTCTTCGAAGGTGCTGCGCAGGTCGGAGTAGGTCAGCACGCGGCGACCGTTGTCGCGTAGGCCCAGGCCCGGGTCGTCAAGTTTCGGCGAGGTGCTCATGGCTTGCATGTCCACCAGCGGGTTGTCCTTTTCCGTGTCTGGATGGGATTGCATACCGGCCATGCCGCCCATGGCCATGCTGCTGTGATCCATGCCGGCCATGTTGTCCATGCCCTGCATATCACCGCCGTCCATGCCCGTCATGCCTTGCGGTGCACTGTGATCCATCCCCGCCATGTCGCCGCCCATGCTGCCGTGATCCATCCCGCCCATGCCCATGTCATCCATGGTCACCAGCGGTCGCGGATCCAGCGGAGGCACTGGCGCCGACAAGCCGGCCTTCACCGCAAGGGTGCCTCGTGCAAAACCCGTTCGGTCCATCGACTGGGCGAACAGGGTGTAGGCGTCCTGGGTCGGCTCGACGATCACATCGAACGTCTCCGCCACCGCGATGCGGAATTCGTCGACGCTCACTGGTTTGACGTGTTGGCCATCCGCGGCGACCACGGTCATTTTCAGGCCGGGGATGCGCACGTCGAAGTAGGTCATCGACGAGCCGTTGATGAAGCGCAGTCGCAGCTTTTCGCCGGGGCGGAACACGCCAGTCCAGTTCATGCTCGGCGCCTGGCCGTTCATCAAGTAGGTGTACGTGGCGCCGCTGACGTCGGCCAGATCGGTGGGGTTCATCTTCATCTCGGCCCACATCTTGCGATCGGCAACTGTCGAGCCCCAGCCTTTCTCGCTGACGTCGTGGATGAAATCGCCCACGGTGCGCTTGTGGTAGTTGTAATAGTCGGATTGTTTCTTGAGTTTGCTCATCAGGCCGACCGCGTCTTCATCGGTCCAGTCGGTCAGCATCACCACGTAATCGCGGTCGTACTGGAAAGGCTCCGGTTCCCTGGCGTCGATCACCAATGGCCCGTAAACCCCGGACTGTTCCTGAAAGCCGGAATGGCTGTGATACCAGTAAGTACCGTTCTGCCGGACCTTGAATTGGTAGACGTACATGCCATCCGGTTCTATCCCGTGAAAGCTCAACCCCGGCACGCCGTCCATGTTGGCGGGCAGCAGAATGCCGTGCCAGTGAATCGAGGTGCTGTCCTTGAGTTTGTTTTTTACCCGCAGTGTGACGGTGTCGCCTTCACGCCAGCGCAGCAGAGGGCCGGGAATGCCGCCGTTGATGGTCATCGCGGTTCGAGGGTTGCCGGTGATGTTGACCGGGGTTTCGCCGATGAACAGGTCGAACTCGGTACCGGCCAGCACGTTCGGTTCGCCGGGGCTGCTGACCGCCCAGACCGGCGTGCGCCATAGCCCGAGGCCCGCGAGGGCTCCACCCGCGGCCAGGCCCTTCACGAAAGTGCGTCTTGAGGTGTTGGAGTGCATGCCGTTTTTCCCATCCGTCAGCTTGATGAAGCCCTCAAGTCCATCCTGAGCGAAGGGAGGAGAACTTAATGAGGTGAAGGCTAACGGGCGGCGCCTTTCAGCAGACTGAGGCCAAGATTACATTTCTGACAGTTTCACTCTGTGTTTAGTGACTTCTGTTCGGCTTGGACGAGTCCGCCACGGTGGCGTTACCGCAATTGATATACGAGGAAGACTTCAACCAGCGCTGATCCGGATAGTAAGAAAACAACAGCTGCCCATCCTTCATCGAGTCGATCAGCTGATGCGCAATCGCAGGCCTCACCGCCGGGCAACCCAGGCTTCTGCCGATCCGGCCATTCGCCCGCGCCAGATCCGGACTGACATACGGCGCGCCATGAATAACGATCGCCCGCTCGAAAGCATTGTCGTTGAAACCCGGCTCCAAACCTTCCATGCGCAACGAGTAACCATTCTGCCCGACATAGCTGGACTGGGTTCGGTACAAACCCAGACTGGTGGCGAAGCTGGCATTGCGGTTGGAAAACTGACTGGCCATGTTTTCGCCGCTGTTGCGACCGTGGGCGACCAGTTCGTGGAACAACAATTTGCGTTGTTTAAGGTCGAACACCCAAAGACGCTGCGCGGTCGAGGGCAGGGAATAATCGATCACTGCTAGTCTTTGAGCCGGGGCCGCACTCCGGGCCCGGCTGCATTGGGAAGCGCGTACGGCCAGGGCAATCACCTTGGCGTTGGCATTGGGGGCCGCTTTGATCAGCGCGGCTTCAAGCGAATCGGCGTAGGCTGCCGGTAAGGTAAAAGCGGTCAGCAACAGGGCCGTCATTAAAAAGCCGAAGCGGTCTAGGGCCATATGCAAGTCTCATCTGATTGTTTCGAGTCTAGCAGCGCGCACGACACTAGCCGGTTGAAAACGGGAGATTAAGGATTATCCATGGGGCAGTTAACAAGGTTATTCGTCATAAGCCGCATATTTTTTATGGGCTTTCTGATAAGCGGCATGGCAATTGCGGAAACTTCGCCGATTGAGCCGCCATCTCCCGTTAGCGTGGTCGCGGATGCCGCGCCTGGCGATTATGTCGGTCAGGCGATTCAGGCGGCGCTGGCGCCATTGAGTTCGGCGTTTCCCCCGTTGCTCACGTCACCAGGCCATCAACGGGTCGACGTCAATCGAGCGGTGATGGACTTTTATAGCCATCGTGGCTATCGCGCTGCCTGGACGGACGATGACGATGTCGTCCAGCTGTTGAAAAGCCTGAGCGACACCGGGGTTGATGGCCTGGACCCCGAGGATTTTCGAATTGCCGAACTGGTCACGGCCAGAAACTCGATGCAGAAAACAGCGCCAACCCCCGGGCAACGGGCGGCTTTTGATATCTCGGCGACCCAGACGTTTATCACGGCGCTGCTGCAGTTGCGGCGCGGCAAGGTCGACCCTTCGCGGCTGGACATCCATTGGAATTTCGACCCGGTCGGCATCGACCCTCGGGAGGACGTCAACCTTTTCTTCGCCGCCCTCGACAGCCATGACGTCGCGCGCGCGTTCGCCCAGGCGCCGCCACAAGAAGCGATTTATGGCACGTTGCGACAGGGCCTGGCGCAATTGCGCAGGGTTCGCGACAGTGGCGGCTGGCCAAAGGTCCCGGGAGGGCAGACCCTCAGGCCCGGCATGGACGACGCCTCGGTTGCGCAATTGCGCGCCCGTTTGGTGGCAGGTGGTTATCTAACCGCGAAAATGAACGCGCGCTCCGACTACGACGACACCGTCATGGCGGCGGTGAAGAAGTATCAGGCCGAGCAATACCTCGGGGCGGATGGTGTGGCGGGGCCGGCGACACTCGCGGCGCTGAACGTGCCGGTCGAGGCGCGAATCGATCAGGTCCGCGTGAACATGGAGCGGGCGCGGTGGCTGCTGTACAAACTGCAGGGTACTTTTGTCATCGTCGACATCGCCGGGTACAAGGTTTCGTTCTATCGCGATGGCAAGCTGATATGGCGCTCCCGGGTGCAGGTCGGTAAACCGTATCGCAGCACACCGATTTTTCAATCCGAGATCACTTACATCACGTTCAACCCGACCTGGACCGTGCCGCCGACCATACTGGTCAAGGACATGCTGCCGAAGATTCGCAACAATCCCGGTTATCTTGATGCAAACCGGATCCGCGTGATCGATCGAGAAGGCAACGTGCTCGACCCGTCGACCGTCGATTGGGACAACCCGCGCGGCCTAACGCTGCGTCAGGATGCAGGGTCGGATAACTCGCTGGGGCAGGTGGTCATTCGCTTTCCCAATGACTATGCGATTTACCTGCACGACACCCCGCATCGCGAGTTGTTTGCGCAATCCAATCGCGCGACCAGTTCTGGCTGTATTCGGGTGGAAAACCCGCTGCAATTGGTGGAGCTGTTGTTCAACGACCCGGTTCGCTGGGGCAGCGAAGGGATTCAAAAGCAGTTAGCCAACGGCAAGACAGAGAACATCAGGCTCCCCGTGAAAGTGCCGGTGCTGTTGGCCTACTGGACGGTGGACCTGAGTCTTGATGGGCGAGTGACGTTCAAACCCGATGTGTATGGGTACGATAACCCGGTGTTGCGGGCGCTGAATCTGCCTTCGGAACGGCCAACGCTGGACGGGAGGCGAGCGGCGCCTCCCTCGATGGCGGTGGGGCAGAACGAGCTTTAAAGCCCCAGCCCTTCTTGCACCGCCAGAAGCAGGTTGTGTTCCGTCAGTGCGATCGCATCCGGTTGTTGTCCGGACTGTTCGATCGCCTGAAGCCACCAATGCGTCTTGCCGTGTTCATCCACGGTTCGCAACAGGGCGAGTTCCTTGTCTGTCGAGTGGATTTCGACTCGCCCGGCACCGTCGGTGGTGAAGCGGGCGACAGGGTCGAAGGTGATGCTGTGGTGGTTACCGTCGATCAGCAGTTGGTCGATGGCGTAGTCGTAGGTCGCACCGTCCGGGGCACTCTCGAACACGTGCGTGGAGTTGCGTCGCAGCTTCAGGCCCACTTCGATCAGTGGCTGCAGCCAGGCTTCAATCTGGTGATACAGCTCATAGACCTGGGCGGGCCAGCTGTCGATGGCCTGATCGGCGATGGTCGCGTCGGCACTGGTTTGCCGGGATTGTTTCAGCTTCTCGGCGAGCTCGTCTGCTTTACTCATTTCGATTTCCTGTCGTGATGTCAGTTAATCGTAGCTCCTTCAAGGTCATGCGGTTTTGCCTTGCGTCATGCGATTGAAACACCCGCGGTCCTTAGGGATAAATGCCAGTCAGTCAAACGGTAATGCGATCCTGTAGCAGCTGCCGAGCTTGCGAGGCTGCTACAAAAAAGTGCGTCGCGGCTAATTGCTTAACTAAAGCTGTCGCGGGTGAAGGCGCTGATTACCCCTCGGCTCGTATTTCACTCGTCGGGAAGTCGATCTCTGTAGATCTGGCGCATTTACCCCGCACAACCCCGTAGACTAAGCTCACAAAAAATAAGGGTTTTGGGCCTTCGCCCATGCCTTACCCTTTCAGGACTCGCTTTTGCCTATCCCCATTCCCGATCCGCACCACGCGCCCGATGGTGCCTTGAGGCGGTTGCCCCTGCTCAAAGCCGCGGTGCTGTTTATTGCGGCGGTGTGCCTTTGTCTTTGTGGGCTGCTTTATCTGCAACTGGAGCAGTCGCGCCGTCACGATCTGGCGTTGGCCGAGGTGTCTTCGTCGAACCTGACGCGGGCCATGGCGCAACAGGCCGAAGACACGTTCATGAAAGCCGATCTGGTGCTGACCAGTCTGGTGGACTGGATTCAGGCTGAAGGTTTCGACGCTGTCCAGACGCCACGCTTGCAGAAAACCTTCGCCCGGCGGGTGCAGGCGCTGCATCAGTTGCACGGGATATTTCTGTTCGACAAGCAGGGGCAACGGGTCGTGACGTCGTTCGAAAACCTGTCCCGTGGCCCAGGTGTGGCGGACCGCGAGTACTTCAGGTTTCACCAGCAGAACGTATCGTCCCCGGCACACATCGGCCCGGCGATTCGCAGTCGGGAAAATGGCGAGTGGATCATTCCGGTTTCCAGGCGAGTAAACGACCCGAGCGGCAATTTCCAGGGGGTGCTGGTGGCCGGGATCAAGATGTCGTACTTCGACCAGTTCTTCAAAAGCTTCAGCCTCGATAACAACGGCGCGATGTTTTTGGCGTTGACCGATGGAACACTGCTGGCGCGACGGCCGTTTGTGGATTCGCAGATCGGCACGTCATTGGCTCAGGGGGAGATTTTTCAAAAACTTCTGCCCAGCGCGACATCCGGCAACGCCATGATCGACTCGGTGGTGGATGGCATCGTTCGGTTGTATGGCTACCGACAACTCGATACCTATCCGGTGGTGGTCGCGGCGGCATCTTCCAAAGACGCGATCCTCAAGGACTGGTATGACACGGCGATTCAATCCAGTGTGATCGTCGCTCTGGTCGTCCTCGGCGTGGGGTTGTTCGGTTGGGTGTTCATTCACCAGGTGCGCGCGGGCGAGCGCATCGAGGCGGATTTGCGTGAGGCGCAGAAAACCCTGGAATTGATCGCCACCCACGACAGCCTGACCGGGTTGGCCAACCGTCGATTGTTCGAGCGGGCGCTGGAGATCGAGTTCGGGCGCGGTGCCCGGCGGTCGAGTCCGCTGAGCCTGATCATGCTCGATATCGATTATTTCAAGCGCTATAACGACGCCTACGGTCATGTGGCGGGGGACCATTGCCTGGCCGAAGTGGCGCGGGCACTGAAGAGTTGCTGTCACCGCAACGCCGATCTGGCGGTGCGTTACGGCGGTGAAGAGTTCGCGGTGTTGCTGCCGGACACCGATATTCATGGTGCACTGACGATCGCCGAGCAGATCCGCCGTAGCGTCATGGACAAAAACATCATCCACAGCGGCTCACCCACGGGCTACGTGACGGTCAGCCTTGGCTGTTATTCGTTTGTGCCGACGGGGCACGACAGTGCCGAAATGTTGATCAAGCGCGCGGATGCGGCGTTGTACCAGGCCAAGCATTCGGGACGAAATCGTTCGGCAGTGTTGTCGATGGAAGGGGGCGTCGAGGCACTGATGCGCTCGGACCGCTAATGCTAGTCAGTTAAGTGCAATCCATGTGGGAGCGGCGGTGCGGCGATCCGACTTGCTCGCGAAGTCGGCGGCACAGTCAACATTGATGTCGCCTGACACACCGCCTTCGCGAGCAAGCCCGCTCCTACAGGTTTCGCATTGGTCGTCATGGATTGCTTTTATGCGTCGAACTGCCCGTCCAGCCGCCAGCGCCACCGGTGCTACCACCGGCAGACCCCGTACCGCTGACTTGCGTTATTCAGGGGCGGTGACCGGGCAGGGCTGCTATGGTCAGTGGAGAGCCTGGCTGCCATGACGACAGACCAGACCCCGCCGGCCTCACCCGATAAGGCGATCGATTGACAGGAACAAGTGCATGGATTTGACTGCCGTTACCACCGCTGCACCTGCGCGTCATACACCGATTACCCGTAACCTGATGTTCGTCATCGGCCTGCTGTTTGTGGTTGGGGTGCTGATTGCACTGATCGCCTTGTTCAGTATTGCCGGACGGCTCGATGCTCAGGATCTGAGCAAAACCACGTTCTACACGCAACGCGCACTTGAGAACCGCATCACCGCCTCGAAAAACTACATCGCCAGCTACGCCAACTGGACGACCGCCTACGACCACCTGAACGGCGAGGTCGATGTGCAGTGGGCCTACGTCGATCAGAACGTGGGTAAAACTCTGTTTACCATCGATCACTACGACGCGGTTTTCGTAATCGGTGGTCAGCGAACCAAATACGCCACGGTGCGCGGGCTGCTGGTTCAGGATCAGGCGACAGCCTATCTGTCGACCTCGATGGCGACGCTTGTAGACGAGGTTCAAAGTCAGGAAAGCCTCATCGAGCCCGTCAGCCGGTACACCTTGTTCGAAGGCAAACCGGCGCTGTTGACGGCGGCCGCGATCGTGCCCAATGACGAACGCCCTGCGGTCGATCCCAAGAGCACCTCAGTGCTTATATACGTCGACCAGTTGAACCCTGAAAAGCTCGCTACCTTGAGCGCCGATTACGGTTTGCATGACTTGAGCCTGACGGCCGACGACGTCATTGTTCCCGGTCAACCAGCCGTCGCTCTGACCGGCACCGGTTACAGCCTGGTCTCCCGGCTTGAGCAGCCGGGTCACCAATTGCTTTGGTCGTTGCTGCCGCCACTGGGCGGGGCGCTGTTGATTCTGGCGTTATTGACGGCTTACTTCTTTCGTTATGTCCTGCGCACGTCGGGGCATGTGGATGCGAGTTACACCAGCCTCGATTTGTCGAATCAGGCGCTTGAGGCCAGTGAAGAACGCTTTCGTGCGGTGGCCGAAGCCGCGTCCGACTGGATCTGGGAAACCGACGACCAGCATTGCATCACTTATCTGTCGGGGCGCTTCAGCACCGTCACCGGGTTCTCGGATCAGCAATGGCTGGGGCAGAACATCGGGCAACTGCTCAATTGCGAAACCACGCCCTTGTCGCTGTGGCTGAACAAACTTGATGAAGAACAAGCCGTCAGCCACTTGCGCTGTTCCTACCGTGATCAATCGGCGCAACAACGGGTCTGCCGGGTGTCGGCGCGACCGATCCAGCGCAAGGGCGCGCTATTGGGTTTTCGCGGGACGGCCAGCGACATCACTGATGAAGTCGCCGCCCATGCGCAGATCCAGCATCTGTCGATGCACGACGCACTGACGGGCTTGCCGAACCGCAACAAACTGGCGCGCTACCTCGAAGACGCACTGGCCCTGAAAGAGCAATCGACGGCGTTGACGTTGTTGATGATCGACCTGGATAACTTCAAGCCGATCAACGATTCCCTCGGCCACCCGGCGGGCGATGCGGTATTGCTGGAAGTGGCGATCCGTTTGCGCGAATGCACGCGGGATATCGATCTGGTTGCGCGATTGGGGGGCGACGAGTTCGTGCTGGTGCTCCACGGCATGGACAGCCACGCGGAAATCGACCGCTTTTGCGAGCGCTTGCTCGACAGCCTGCATCAACCGATCCATTACGATCACCACACGCTGCACATCGGTGCGAGCATCGGTATCGCCCTGAGTCGGCGCCAGGGGCATCTTCCGGAGGAGCTGATTCGCTGTGCCGATATCGCGTTGTATCAGGCCAAATCCAATGGCAAGAAGACCTGGTGCTACTTTGCGCCGCACATGAACGATCAGATCCAGCACCGCCGGCAACTGGAAAGCGACCTGCGTCAGGCGATCAAGAACAACGAATTCGTGATGCATTACCAGCCGCGTTATCACGTCGATGGCAAGCAGATCGTCTCGGTCGAAGCGTTGTTGCGCTGGCAGCATCCGGTGCAAGGCTTGTTGAACCCCGACGCGTTTATTCCATTGGCCGAGCAGACCGATCTGATCGTGCCATTAGGGCGCTGGGTGTTGCGCGAGGCGTGCGAGACGGCCTTGACCTGGCCTTGTGCGATGATGGTCTCGGTCAACCTGTCGCCGGTGCAATTTGCCCGTAGCGATGTGATCGAGGACGTCCGGGAGGCGTTGATCCAGAGCCGATTGCCCGCCAGTCGACTGGAACTGGAGATCACGGAAAATGTGATGCTCATTGATGTCGACGGCGCTCTGGCGACCATGAATGCGCTCAAGGAGTTGGGCGTACGGTTGAACATGGACGATTTCGGCACCGGTTATTCTTCGCTGGGTTACTTGCGCACGTATCCGTTTGACGGGATCAAGATCGACAAGCGCTTCATCGCGTCCATGAGCAACGGCAGCAATGATCGCGCCGTGGTGCAGGCGATCATCAACCTGGGCAAGGCCATGGGCCTGACCGTGACTGCCGAAGGTGTCGAGACGCTGGAGCAACTGGACTTTCTGATTTCGGACCAGTGCCATGAAGTGCAGGGGTTCTACCTCAGTCGGCCGGTGGACAGATATGCACTGCTGCCGTTGCTCAAGGCATCATGGGAAGATCACCCGCTGTAAGTCTCGCGCCTTTAGTCGCCTGTTTCGTTCGCCGCGGCAACTGCCGTGGCGCATCCCGGTCACAACTGGATACCGCCCCATCCGTTGCGAGCGTCGGATCATGAAGAACCTGAAAATCGCCACCTTCAACGTCAACGGCATGCGCGCCCGCTTGCCGAATCTGCTGGCCTGGCTTGCGCGAGAACAGCCAGACATCGCCTGCTTGCAGGAACTCAAATCGGTCGACGGCGCATTCCCCGTCGCGGAGCTGGAGGCAGCCGGGTATGGCGCCGTCTGGCACGGCCAGGTGTCGTGGAACGGGGTGGCGATTCTGGCGCGCGATGCGCAGCCGTTGGAGAGCCGGCGCGGTTTGCCAGGTGATGACAGCGATACCCATAGCCGCTACGTGGAAGCCGCCGTGCATGGGGTTCTGGTGGGATGTCTGTACCTGCCCAACGGCAACCCGCAGCCGGGGCCGAAGTTCGATTACAAACTGGCGTGGTTCGAGCGGCTGATCTCGCACGCCAAGGAGTTGCAGAGCAGCGACCATCCTGTGGTGCTGGCCGGTGATTACAACGTGGTGCCCACCGATCTGGACATCTACAACCCGCGCTCCTGGCTCAAAGATGCGCTGCTGCAACCCGAGAGTCGCGTGTGTTATCAGCGGTTGCTGGATCAGGGTTGGACCGATTCCCTGCGTCATCTGTATCCAGAGGAGCGGATCTACACCTTCTGGGATTATTTCCGGCAGCACTGGCAGAAGAACTCGGGGTTGCGCATCGATCATCTGCTGCTCAACCCGGCACTGAGTCCTTACCTGCAGGAGGCGGGCGTCGATGCCTGGGTTCGCAACGAACCTCATGCCAGCGATCATGCACCGACATGGATTCGAGTGGGTTCGCGCAAGCGGCGATAGGTCTGGCACGTGCGGCGATTGGCTAAATCAATTGTCAGTCCGACCGTGTTATCCCTTATACATGGCGCCCATCGGTGGAGCGATCCGCGGACCCCTGCATAAAGGATTGAGCGATGAGCGAGACACGACTGACGAATCTTGCGCTGTACCTGCAACGCCTGGGCTTCGATGCGCCCCCGGCGCCAACCCTGGAAACCCTGCGCCAACTGCAACTGCGCCACACCGGTGCCTTCCCGTTTGAAAACCTCACCACTTTAATGGGCGAACCGGTGCTTATCGATCTGCCGTCCATCGAGCAGAAAGTCCTGCACGACGGTCGTGGTGGCTACTGCTACGAACTCAACAACCTGTTCCTGGCCTTGCTTCAGAGGCTGGGTTTCGAGGCGCGCGGCATCACCGGCCGCGTGGTCATGAACCAGCCGGAAGGCGGATGGACCGCACGCACTCACCGCTTGAGCCTGGTAACCCTCGGCGGTGTACGCTACATCACTGACGTCGGCTTTGGCGGCATGGTGCCCACCGCCCCGTTGATGCTCGACACCGAGGCCGAACAGCTCACTCCCCACGAACCCTATCGCATCGAACCGCATGCCGACGGCTACACCCTGCGCGCCAACGTCGGTGGTGAATGGCGGGCGATGTACATCTTCGACCTGCAACGGCAGGAAGACATTGATTACACCCTCGGCAACTGGTACGTCTCGACCCATCCCGAATCTTCCTTCGTGAAACAATTGATGGTGGCGCGGACGGGGGAGGGATGGCGACGCACATTGAATAACGGCAGCTTTGCCATTCACCGCATGGGCAGCGAGAGCGAGCGGCGGCAGGTGGCGGATGTGGATGAGTTGATCGGGTTACTGGAAAGCGAATTCGGGATTCGAGTGCCGGCGCAGGAAGTGTTGAAGCGGATGCTTGAGCGGTTGATTGAGCCTGTATCGCAGGAAAACTGAGGACCCCGTAAAGGGGCGGATTTGATCAATTCGCTCCTTTTTCTTTTGCTCGATCCAGGCGTGGGTGTGTTGGTTTTGTGCCTAGGAACGAACTTCAAGCTCCATCACGTGATGGATTTCGCTGAGGACCTCTGACAACTTTTTCTCCAGGCTTTTCAGCTCGGAGGCGGTGAGGCCTTTTTTCAAATGTCCGACATTTGCACCGGCAGTGTTCTGATCGGGCTTCGCCGCTTTGCCTTTATCGCTGAGCAATGCCTGGCGCAAGGTGTTGTTGATCACCGTCTGATAGCCATACCCCTCGCTTTCTGCCAGCGCGCGCGCGGTCTCTATGACGACATCATCGAGCATGATGGTGATTCGGGTCTTGCCTTTGCTGGAGGCAACCGCTCCACGCTTGGCATTGCTGAAGTCGTATTCATCTTTCATCGGTCAAGCCTCCATATAGTGGCGACGCTCGTTTTTGGTGGCGATGCGCGCGGAAATGATTCGCACGAAATTCGGGTCGCGGTAGGTGTATGCAACGACCAGCAGTCGACCTTTGGCATCCAGCCCGATGATGATCCATCGCTGCTCATCATGGTGGTTGTCCTGAAACATCAGAGCTCGTTCGTCATAAAACACGGGTTCTGTCTCGGCGAGGCTGACGCCTTGATGCTTCAGTTTGTTGGCCGCGTTCTTTGCCTTGTGGTACTGAATTTCGAATGACTTCATTATGCATACTTTATATGTATAAGCGAGGGGCGGCCGTGCCGGCGGTCGCTTGGAAAGCAAAAGATTAGCGGTGGGGAGGGAAAGGGGAGGAAGGATGTATTTCAAGAGTTTTTTAGGCCGGGGGGCTCTACGGCTAAAGGGCAGTGTGAACATCTGTCCGTAATCTGACTGGTTAGTTGTATACAACTATATAGACATTTGTCCTGACTATTGAATACAGTGTGCGCACAACAAAAACCAGGGAACCCCCCAACCATGAAAACGCCCCATGTTTCACAACAACGGCCCGAGGATGAGAATCTTGGGATCGGCGCGAATATGGCTTACGGCCTGCAACACGTTCTGACCATGTATGGTGGTATCGTCGCGGTGCCCTTGATCATCGGCCAAGCGGCCGGGCTCTCGCCGGCGGACATCGGTTTGTTGATTGCTGCTTCATTGTTTGCAGGGGGGCTGGCGACGTTGCTGCAGACCCTGGGTTTACCGTTTTTCGGTTGTCAGTTGCCGCTGGTGCAGGGCGTGTCGTTCTCCGGCGTTGCGACCATGGTGGCGATTGTCAGCAGCGGTGGAGAGGGTGGCTTTCAGTCGATTCTCGGGGCGGTGATTGCCGCGTCGTTGATCGGCTTGCTGATCACGCCAGTGTTCTCGCGAATCACCAAATTCTTTCCGCCGTTGGTAACCGGCATTGTGATCACCACTATCGGCCTGACGCTGATGCCGGTGGCCGCGCGCTGGGCCATGGGCGGCAACAGCCATGCCCCGGACTTCGGCAGCATGGCAAACATCGGCCTGGCGGCGGTGACGCTGGTGCTGGTACTGCTACTGAGCAAGATCGGCAGTGCGAGCATCTCCCGTTTGTCGATCCTCTTGGCAATGGTCATTGGCACCGTCATCGCCGTGTTCCTCGGCATGGCGGATTTCTCGTCCGTCACCCAAGGCCCGATGTTCGGCTTCCCGGCACCGTTCCATTTCGGCATGCCGACCTTCCACTTCGCCGCGATTCTGTCGATGTGCATCGTGATCATGGTGACCCTGGTGGAAACCTCCGCCGACATTCTGGCCGTCGGTGAAATCATCGGTACCAAAGTCGACTCCAAACGCCTGGGCAACGGCCTGCGCGCCGACATGCTGTCGAGCATGATCGCGCCGATCTTCGGCTCCTTCACTCAGAGCGCCTTCGCCCAGAACGTCGGGCTGGTGGCGGTCACCGGAATCAAGAGCCGTTTCGTGGTGGCCACCGGCGGTGTGTTCCTGGTGGTGCTCGGTTTGCTGCCCTTCATGGGCCGGGTCATCGCTGCCGTGCCAACCTCCGTACTCGGCGGCGCCGGCATCGTGCTGTTCGGCACTGTGGCGGCCAGCGGCATTCGGACACTGTCCAAGGTCGACTACCGCAACAACGTCAACCTGATCATCGTCGCCACCTCCATCGGTTTCGGCATGATCCCCATCGCCGCACCGAATTTCTACGACCACTTCCCCAACTGGTTCGCGACGATCTTCCACTCGGGCATCAGCTCCTCGGCAATCATGGCCATCGTGCTGAACCTGGCCTTCAACCACCTCACTGCCGGCAACTCGGATCAACAATCGGTGTTTGCGGCCGGTACCGAGCGAGTCTTGCGTTATCAGGATCTGGCGGCATTGCGGGAAGGGGATTACTTCAGTGAAGGTAAGCTGCGTGACTGCGACGGGAACGAGATTCCGGTGGTGGAGGCAGAGCATGGGCATGCCGAGCCGCGGGCGGTGCATGCGAAAAGCAGTGAGCATGTTTGACGGCGGTACCCGGTAAAAAGGCAGGTAGATCAAAAGATCGCAGCCTGCGGCAGCTCCTAAGGGAATTCGTGTGAGATGCGATCTCCGTAGGAGCTGCCGCAGGCTGCGATCTTTTGACTTTATGGCGAGCACAAAAAAGCCCCTGAGTCTTTCGAATCAGGGGCTTTTCGGTCCGTATTCTATTGGGGTTCTTTCGATATCCCTGGATCAGGAAAAAACATTCGAGTTCCCGCTCTTTTTGAGATAACGCGAGCATCTGAGTCGTCCCGCTGCCAACCGCCGCCCAATGCTTTGAACGTGGCCACTGCAGCGCGAGCCGATTCAGTTTGTGCCTGAGCTCTGCCATCAGATGCCGCTAAAAGGTGTTCATCGGCATCCAGTACTTCGATCAGGCTGACCACGCCTTTTTCATAGGCGACAAACGACGTCGCTCGGGCTTTCGCATACGCCGACTCACCCTGGGCGAGTTGTGTCGATTGTTGCTCGCGGTTGATCAGCGCTGAAAAAGCGCTTTCCACATCTTCGCAGGCCCGCAGAACGGACTGGCGGTAAGCGGCTAAGGCTTCGGCTTCCTGGCCTTTCGCCAAATCAATTTGAGCGTTGATGCGGCCAAAATCGAACAGCCTCCAACGTAATCCCAGTGCCGCCGAAGCCTGACTGGCGCCGTTGCTGAACAGGTTTGTGCTGGATACCGAGGTAGCACTGCCGAGCAGCGCCCCCACAGACAGTTTGGGGTAGTACTCGGACATGGCTTCGCCGATGCGTGCGTTGGATGCCGCAAGTCGGCGCTCAGCGACGATCAAGTCTGGACGCCGACGCAGCAGGTCGGCCGGAGCCCCCATGTCCGAGAGGCCTGGCACATCAGGGATGGGCGCCGGCTTAGTCAACTGCGCACTATAAGTGCCGGGCGCCTTGCCCAACATGACATCCAGCGCATTCATTGCCGCGTCAATGCCTGCTTGCAGTACCGGAACGGTGGCCTGCGCTTGATTCAGCGCGCCTTGGGTCTGGTTCAACTGCAGTTCAGCCGCCAGGCCTTTTGCGTAGAGATGTTCGATGGTGGTGAGCAGTTGTTGTCGTGTGTCTACTTGCTGGCGGGCTATTTCCAGGCGTGCTTGAAGGCCACGGAGGCTAATGTAAAGATCGGCTGTCTGCGCGACCACTGCCAGGCGTGTGGCAATCGCCCCGGCTTGTGAGGCCTGATAATCGGCGAAGGCGGCTTCTTTACCTCGGCGCAGCCCGCCAAACACATCCAGCTCCCAACCGGCATTCAAATTCGCCTCATAGGCACTGCCGTAGCGATTGTAGGAAGGGGCTGAATTCAGCACTTGACCCAACGGAGTCTCCAATGACTGACGGGCTCGGGCCGCTTGACCGTTGACGGTAGCCGACGGCAGGAGAGCTGCGTTAGCTGCGCCCAAACCGGCGCGAGCCTGCTCGATCCTTGCGCTTGCCTGGGCTAAATCGAGGTTCTGTTCAAGTGCTCGATTTATCAGCTGATTGAGTATCGGGTCATTAAATGCGTTCCACCAAGCGGCGAGATCGGCATTTGCGGCGCCCATTTGTCGTGCCTTGGACGTTTGCGCCGAGAAATGCTCGGGCAATTCCACACTGGGTTCTGAGTAGTCGGGGCCCACTGCGCAACCTGCAACCATACCCAAACACAGTAAGACGGCGAAACGAGGAGGAGGGTGCATGCGATACCTGCGAAAGGGTCGTTTTGTGACGATATTACAATTTGGTCACAAGTTGTCAACCACCTTTGGGATGAGTAAGCTGCTCGCATGAATCAGCCATCAGTTTCTTCGCCCAGCGCCCGTGGCCCAGTCGATCATGACATTCGAGACCAGATTGTCGCGGCGGCCAACGAGCATTTCAGTCAGTACGGTTATGGCAAAACAACGGTTTCTGACCTAGCCAAGACCATCGGCTTTTCCAAGGCTTACATCTACAAATTCTTTGAATCCAAGCAGGCGATTGGTGAAGCAATCTGTACAAATTGCCTGACTGAAATCGTTGCGGCAGTTGAGCAGGCCATCAATGTAGACGGCATCTCGCCGACTGAACGTTTTCGGCGCCTGGTCAAAACCTTAATCGCTACAGGTGTGAGCCTGTTCTTTAATGACCGTAAACTCTATGACATCGCAGCGTTCGCCGCATCGGAGCGCTGGCCCAGCTCACAAGTCTATGACGCTCAGATCAAGAGCTTCGTGTCGCAAATCGTGCGTGAGGGGCGAGAGCTCGGCGAGTTTGAACGCAAGACACCGCTGGACGAGACGGTAGAGGCGATTCATCTCGCTCTGCGGCCCTTTATCAATCCTTTGCTATTGCAGTACAACCTCGATTTTGTTGAAGAAGCCCCTTCTCTTATCTCCAATCTTGTTCTGCGCAGCCTGATGCCTTAAACCGTCCGCTGACGGATGCGCTACGCATCCGTATCAGCGTGTGCGCCTGAAAAAACCAGATATCAAGCCTCTCTGCCTTGCTCTGATCAAGTTGGGGAATGTTCATTCGTCTCGGCGGTGACTATTGACAGAATTGGTCACTTGAATAAGCATGGTGCATCCGCTACCGAGAGGTCTTTATGATCCAGCGCCATCGCATGTCACTCATTTTCATTGCCTTGTTGCCGTTTGCCCTGGCGGCCTGCAACGAGGCCACGCCTGCCGATCCTCGCCTTCAAGTGCCCTTGGTGCGCATCGGCGTGGTTCAACCCTCCGCGCCTGCGGCACGGGTATTCACCGGTATCGTCGCGGCTCGAGTTCAGAGCGATCTCGGTTTTCGGGTGCCTGGGAAAGTCTTGGAGCGCTTGGTGGACGCTGGGCAGAGTGTCAAACGTGGGCAGCCACTTATGCGCATCGATGCCAACGACCTGACGCTGACCGCCAGGGCGCAGCAGGAAGCGGTGCTGGCCGCTATGGCCCGAGCCCGGCAGGCCTCCGATGATGAACTTCGCTACCGTGATTTGGTGTCCGTCGGTGCGGTATCTGCCTCAGCTTACGCAGGGATCAAAGCGGCTGCCGACTCGGCGAAGGCTCAGCTAAACGCTGCCCGGGCTCAGGCTGATGTGGCGAAAAACGCGACCGGTTATTCGACGTTGCTGGCGGATGCTGATGGGGTTGTAGTGGATACCTTGGCGGAGCCGGGTCAGGTGGTTGGCGCAGGACAGATGGTGGTAAGCGTTGCCCATTCAGGGCAGCGCGAGGCCGTGATCCAGTTACCCGAGACGCTACGTCCTGCGCTGGGCTCGGCGGCGACGGTTGAGCTCTACGGGCAGAACCAGCGTGCAGGCAGCGCCCGTTTACGTCAGCTGTCCGACTCTGCAGACCGACAGACCCGAACGTTTGAAGCGCGTTATGTGCTGGAAGGGGCGCTCTCCAACGCCACCCTGGGTTCGACGATCTCAGTGGTTATCGCCGACACGGATGTTGCTGATGCCAAGGAATTCCAGGTCCCCATGGGGGCCCTCTACGACGCGGGTAAAGGCCCGGGTGTCTGGGTGGTTGGGGGAGAGCCGGAGCATGTGGTATGGCGCCCGATCAAGGTTCGCAGCCTGAATAACGAGGCCAGCGTGCGCGTGACGGGTGATCTGCAGGTGGGTGATCGTGTTGTCGCATTGGGTGCTCACTTGCTGAGCGAGGGAGAGAAGGTCAGGACTGAACTCGCCGATGCTCCGCAAAATTCAGTGGTTGAGGTAAGTCGATGAGCGGCTTCAATCTTTCGGCGCTGGCCGTACGCGAGCGCTCAATCACCCTGTTTTTGATCCTGCTGATTTCTGTGGGTGGGTTGTACGCCTTCTTCAAACTGGGGCGTGCGGAAGATCCCGCATTCACCATTAAACAAATGACGGTGGTCACCGCCTGGCCTGGGGCGACGGCCCAGGAGATGCAAGACCAGGTGGTAGAAAAGCTGGAAAAACGCATGCAGGAACTGCGTTGGTACGACCGGACCGAGACCTTTACCCGGCCCGGCTTGGCATTCACCACGGTTTATCTGCTTGATAGCACGCCGCCCTCAGCCGTCCAGGAGGAGTTTTACCAGGCGCGCAAGAAAATCCTGGATGAGCAGAAGGGGTTGCCGTCAGGGGTGATCGGCCCGATGGTCAATGATGAGTATTCCGATGTCACCTTCGCGCTCTATGCGCTCAAGGCCAAGGGCGAGCCGCAACGTCTGTTGGTGCGCGAAGCCGAGAGCTTGCGCCAGCGTCTGCTGCATGTGGCGGGTGTGAAGAAGGTCAACATCATCGGTGAACAGGCCGAGCGCATTTTTGTCGAGCTGTCCTACGAGCGTCTGGCGACATTGGGCATTTCCGCACGAGACATCTTCAGTGCGTTGAACACGCAGAACATGATAACGCCGGCCGGCTCGGTTGAAGCTAAGGGCCCACAGGTTTTCATCCGCCTGGATGGCGCGTTTGATGACCTGCAGAAGATTCGTAATACCCCACTGACGGTGCAGGGCAGAACCCTCAAGTTGTCCGATGTGGCTGAGGTCAAGCGCGGTTATGAGGACCCTGCGACGTTCCTGGTACGCAACAACGGCGAGCCCGCATTGTTGCTCGGCGTGGTCATGCGCGATGGCTGGAACGGTCTGGATCTGGGGAAGTCGCTGGAGGCCGAGGCAACAGCGATCAACGAGCAGATGCCTTTGGGCATGAGCCTGACCAAGGTCACGGATCAGGCGGTGAACATTGGCGCATCCGTCAACGAGTTCATGGTGAAGTTTTTTGCTGCCCTGGGCGTGGTGCTGCTGGTGTGTTTCCTCAGCATGGGCTGGCGTGTCGGCGTTGTGGTTGCCGCGGCGGTGCCGCTGACCCTGGCGGCCGTGTTCATTGTCATGGCGGCCACGGGCAAAGACTTCGATCGAATTACCCTGGGTTCGTTGATTCTGGCATTGGGGCTGCTGGTGGACGATGCAATCATTGCCATTGAAATGATGGTGGTGAAGATGGAGGAGGGCTACGACCGAATCAAGGCCTCCGCTTATGCCTGGAGCCACACGGCCGCGCCGATGTTGTCGGGGACATTGGTGACGGCGATCGGCTTTATGCCCAACGGTTTTGCCAAGTCGACCGCAGGTGAATACACCGCGAACATGTTCTGGATCGTTGGCATTGCGCTGATCACTTCCTGGGTGGTGGCCGTGGTGTTTACCCCTTACCTGGGCGTCAAACTGCTGCCGCAGATCAAGGTGCCTGAAGGCGGGCATACGGCGATTTACGGTACACCGAACTACCAGCGTTTCAGGCGCCTGCTGGGCAGTGTGATCCGCCGCAAAGGCCTGGTGGCTGCATCCGTCGTTGGCTTGTTTGTTGTTGCGATTCTGGGCATGGGCGTGGTCAAGAAGCAGTTCTTTCCAACGTCCGACCGACCTGAGGTGCTGGTTGAGGTGCAGATGCCTTACGGCACCTCTATAGAGCAGACTGATGTGGCCGCGGCCAAGGTCGAGGCGTGGTTGGCTCTGCAGTCGGAAGCCAGGATCGTCACCGCTTACATTGGCCAGGGCGCACCGCGCTTCTATTTGGCGATGGCCCCTGAGCTACCCGATCCATCCTTCGCAAAAATCGTCGTCCTGACCACGAGTCAGCAAGAGCGCGAGGCGCTCAAGCTCCGCCTCAGGCAAGCCGTAGCCGATGGCTTGGCGCCTGAAGCCCGGGTGCGGGTGACGCAGTTGGTATTTGGTCCTTATTCACCGTATCCGGTGGCCTTTCGGGTGATGGGCGCCGACCCCGCAGTGTTGCGGGATATCGCCGCGCAGGTGCGTGAGGTCATGACCGCCAGCCCCATGATGAGGACCGTCAACACCGATTTGGGCGAGCGCGCGCCGGCACTTCATCTCACGCTGGATCAGGATCGCCTGCAAGCATTCGGCTTG
This sequence comes from Pseudomonas sp. TE12508, assembly GCF_056279485.1. Classification (NCBI taxonomy): domain Bacteria; kingdom Pseudomonadati; phylum Pseudomonadota; class Gammaproteobacteria; order Pseudomonadales; family Pseudomonadaceae; genus Pseudomonas; species Pseudomonas sp. TE12508. The sequence goes on from NZ_JBWCCN010000019.1 coordinate 171,631, forward strand.
ACCTCGACCGATGTCGCGCAACAGCTGCAATTCCTGCTCACGGGGGTGCCTGTCACCGAGGTGCGTGAGGATATTCGTTCGGTTCAGGTGGTTGCTCGCTCGGCGGGAGAGACGCGTCTGGATCCGTCGAAAATTGCCGCCTTCACGCTGACCGGTGCCCAAGGGCAGCGCGTGTCGCTGTCCCAGGTAGGGGCGGTGGATGTGCGCATGGAGGAACCCATTCTGCGACGTCGTGATCGTACGCCGACGATAACTGTGCGTGGTGACGTGGCTGAAGGTCTTCAGCCTCCCGATGTCTCCAACGCCTTGATAACGCAGTTGCAGCCCATCATCGAAAAACTGCCGGCGGGCTATCGGATTGAGTTTGCCGGCTCGATCGAGGAGTCGGGTAAAGCGAACAAGGCATTGCTACCGTTGTTCCCGATCATGATCGCGCTGATGTTGCTGACCATTATTATTCAGGTGCGCTCGATGTCGGCAATGATGATGGTGTTCGCCACTGCGCCTTTGGGCCTGATTGGTGTGGTGCCAATTCTGCTGCTGTTCCAGCAACCCTTCGGGATCAACGCGTTGGTGGGACTGATTGCCTTGTCAGGGATTCTGATGCGCAACACGCTGATCCTCATCGGGCAGATTCACTCCAATGAGCAAGCCGGCCTGTCGCCTTACAACGCCGTGGTCGAAGCCACTGTGCAGCGCGCGAGGCCCGTGATTCTCACGGCGTTGGCGGCAATGCTGGCGTTCATTCCGCTGACCCATTCGGTGTTCTGGGGAACGCTGGCCTACACCCTGATTGGCGGTACGTTTGCCGGCACCGTGCTGACCCTGGTGTTCCTGCCAGCGATGTACGCCCTCTGGTTCAAGATCAAGCCCGAGCCCGCGTATGAGCTTGCAGCGAACACTCATGTTGCTTGATACCTGCGTGCCGACAAAACGCCAAAACGAAAAAACCCGCCAAAAGGCGGGTTTTTCGGGGGGTTCAGAGATTTTGAAAGCCTTCTCTGGAACCTTGTCTGGCTCCACGACCTGGACTCGAACCAGGGACCCAGTGATTAACAGTCACTTGCTCTACCAACTGAGCTATCGCGGAATGGCGTCTATGTTACTGATTCAAAAAGAGAAGTCAAGCCTCTGTCGGCAGTTTGATGTTTTCATCGGATCGGAGGGGGTTATCGGCCATTGGCGGTTACCAGAATCGCGGTAGAGGTCTACCATGGTCGCCCGGAAGTGGTGACACGCGCTGCCGGCCCTCAGCCGAAAAGGTACGCGCCATGAATCATCCAGCCCTCACACTTCAAAACAGCGGGGTGTTCGCATGAGCATCGCTCAGATCAGCCTGCCCAAAGGCGTTGGTCCGCACGCCGAGAAACTGTTCGACGCAATCACTCAGGCCAGCACCGCTGACGAATTGAACCGCGCGGGCGGCAAGGCCGAAGGTTTTGTTTTGGGCCTGGAAAGCACCAAGGCGATCAAAAGCCAGGTGGCCGAGTCACTTTATGTGGCCTATGACGACGCGGCCAGCCAGCGCGCGGGCGAACTGGCCTAACCGCCGAAGGTAATGGTGCCGAGCATCAGCTTGGCGTAAAGCATCGTGGCGGTCAGTTGTACCAGCCACAACGCCAGACCGCCAAGGAACACGCCCGCAGCCACTTGCAGCACCAGGTTATTACCGCGTTTGGCCGAAGAGCGGGGCACGAAGTGGTCCAGCTCGTCGCGGTCGGCGCGTAGGTCATCGTTTTTCATGTGGGTTCTCAAGAATTCTCGGGTGTACATAAAACCTGTGGGAGCGAGCCTGCTCGCGATGGCGGCGGCACAGCTTGTATCTATGTGACAGAAAGACCGCTATCGCGAGCAGGCTCGCTCCCACATTGGATTTGTGTGGAGTTTAAAGGGCGGAGCCGCTGCTTTGAGATTTATCAAAGACAAATAAAAAACGGGAAGCCCTGCGGCTTCCCGTTTTCGTATCACGCGAGGACTCAGATCACCTGAACGATGGCCTTGGTCACGGCGTCGATGTTGCTCTGGTTCAGCGCGGCAACACAGATGCGGCCGGTGTCCAGGGCATAGATGCCGAACTCGCTGCGCAGGCGGGTAACCTGCTCAACCGTCAGGCCGGAGTAGGAGAACATGCCGCGCTGGCGACCGACGAAGCTGAAATCGCGCTGTGGAGCGTTTTTCGCCAGCAAGTCGACCATCTGGGTGCGCATGCCGCGAATCCGCAGGCGCATTTCTGCCAGTTCCTCTTCCCACTGGGCACGCAGTACCGGGCTGTTCAGCACGGCGGCGACGATGCTTGCACCGTGGGTCGGCGGGTTGGAGTAGTTGGTGCGGATCACGCGTTTGACTTGCGACAGTACGCGCGCGCCTTCTTCTTTCGATTCGCTGACGATCGACAGAGCGCCAACGCGCTCGCCGTACAGCGAGAAGGATTTGGAGAACGAACTGGAAACGAAGAAGGTCAGGTCCGATTCGGCGAACAGGCGCACGGCCGCGGCGTCTTCATCGATGCCGTCGCCGAAGCCCTGGTAGGCCATGTCGAGGAACGGTACGTGACCTTTGGCCTTGACCACTTCCAGTACGTTTTTCCAGTCTGCCGGGCTCAGGTCCACGCCGGTCGGGTTGTGGCAGCAAGCGTGCAGCACAACGATGGAGCCGGACGGCAAGGCGTTCAGGTCTTCGAGCAGGCCTGTACGGTTAACGTCGTGGGTGGCGGCATCGTAGTAGCGATAGTTCTGCACCGGGAAACCAGCGGTTTCGAACAGGGCGCGGTGGTTTTCCCAGCTCGGGTCGCTGATGGCCACGACGGCGTTCGGCAGCAGTTGCTTGAGGAAGTCGGCGCCGATTTTCAGCGCGCCGGTACCGCCGACGGCTTGGGTGGTGATAACCCGGCCAGCGGCGATCAGCGGCGAATCATTGCCGAACAGCAGTTTTTGCACGGCCTGATCGTAGGCGGCGATGCCGTCGATCGGCAAGTAGCCACGGGAAACGTGTTGAGCAGCGCGAATCGTCTCGGCTTCGACAACGGCGCGCAGGAGTGGAATTCGCCCCTCCTCGTCGCAGTAAACACCGACCCCCAGGTTGACCTTGTTGGTACGGGTATCGGCATTGAATGCTTCGTTGAGGCCCAGGATTGGATCGCGTGGTGCCATTTCGACAGCGGAGAACAGGCTCATTATTGCGGCGGCTCTGAATGGAGTGTGGAGGGACGTGTCGCGCTCCAGCCGAATGCACTAGAGCGGTGCACAAACGGGGAGCTAGTATAGAGGCCATCAGCGATTGATGGCGACAGGCGATTCGGCTTTTACGGTAAGTTTTTCCAATTATTTTTCGATCGTGGGTCGAGTGGTGTCGTCAAAGGTTTTACCCGATGTAGGACGTTTGCCTTGAAAGCGACGGCAATCGGCTCCACATTGAGCACAATCCAGTTTTTTCCTTGGGCGACATCGGTCGTTTGTGGTTTTTTTCGTCGCTGTCCGGTTTGACTGGGCAGGCGCGAATCCAGAGGTATGTATGTCTGAATTCCAGCTAGTCACCCGCTTCGAGCCCGCCGGCGATCAGCCGGAAGCCATCCGCCTGATGGTCGAGGGCATTGAGGCCGGGCTGGCGCACCAGACGTTGCTCGGTGTGACCGGCTCGGGCAAGACCTTCAGCATCGCCAACGTGATCGCCCAGATACAGCGCCCGACGCTGGTGCTGGCACCCAACAAGACCCTGGCCGCGCAGTTGTATGGTGAATTCAAGGCGTTCTTCCCGAACAACGCCGTTGAATACTTCGTGTCTTATTACGACTACTACCAGCCCGAAGCCTACGTGCCGTCATCCGACACCTTCATCGAGAAGGATGCCTCGATCAACGACCACATCGAGCAGATGCGCCTGTCCGCCACCAAAGCGCTGCTGGAGCGCAAGGACGCGATCATCGTCACCACGGTGTCCTGCATCTACGGTCTGGGCAGCCCGGAAACCTATCTGAAGATGGTGTTGCACGTGGATCGCGGCGACAAGCTCGACCAACGCGCGCTGCTGCGTCGCCTGGCCGACCTGCAATACACCCGCAACGACATGGACTTCGCCCGGGCGACCTTTCGGGTGCGCGGCGATGTGATTGATATCCACCCGGCGGAATCCGATTTCGAAGCGATCCGTATCGAGCTGTTCGATGACGAAGTGGAGAGCCTGTCCGCCTTCGATCCGCTGACCGGTGAAGTCATCCGCAAACTGCCGCGTTTCACCTTCTATCCGAAGAGCCACTACGTGACCCCGCGGGAAACCCTGCTCGAGGCCACCGAAGGGATCAAGGTCGAATTGCAGGAGCGCCTGGAATACCTGCGCTCCAATAACAAACTGGTGGAAGCCCAGCGACTGGAGCAGCGCACCCGTTTCGACCTGGAGATGATCCTGGAGCTGGGCTACTGCAACGGCATCGAAAACTATTCGCGCTACCTGTCGGGCCGTGAATCCGGCCAGGCGCCGCCCACTTTGTTCGACTATCTGCCGGCTGACGCCTTGCTGGTGATCGACGAATCCCACGTCAGCGTGCCGCAAGTCGGCGCCATGTATAAAGGTGACCGTTCCCGAAAAGAAACTCTGGTGGAGTACGGCTTCCGTCTGCCGTCCGCGCTGGACAACCGGCCGATGCGTTTCGATGAGTTCGAAAGCATCAGTCCCCAAACGATTTTTGTCTCGGCCACGCCGGGCAATTATGAGGCGGAACATGCTGGCCGAGTGGTCGAGCAATTGGTGCGCCCGACCGGTCTGGTGGACCCGCAAATCGAAATCCGTCCGGCGTTGACCCAGGTCGACGACTTGCTCTCGGAAATCACCAAGCGTGTGGCCCTGGAAGAGCGGGTGCTGGTCACCACGCTGACCAAGCGCATGTCTGAAGATTTGACCGATTATCTGGCCGACCACGGCGTGCGCGTGCGTTATCTGCACTCGGACATCGACACCGTGGAGCGGGTCGAAATTATCCGTGACTTGCGTCTCGGCGTCTTCGATGTGCTGGTGGGGATCAACCTGCTGCGTGAAGGCCTGGACATGCCGGAAGTCTCGCTGGTGGCGATTCTCGACGCGGACAAGGAAGGTTTCCTGCGTTCCGAGCGCTCACTGATCCAGACCATTGGCCGGGCGGCGCGCAACCTCAATGGGCGGGCGATTCTGTATGCGGATCGCATCACCGGCTCCATGGAGCGGGCGATCGGCGAGACCGAGCGTCGTCGCGACAAGCAGATCGCCTTCAACCTGGCCAATGGCATCACGCCGAAGGGGGTGTTCAAGGACGTCGCCGACATTATGGAAGGCGCGGTCGTGCCGGGTTCGCGCAGCAAGAAGCGCAAAGGCATGGCCAAGGCCGCCGAGGAAAGTGCCAAGTACGAGGCCGAACTGCGCTCGCCGAGCGAGATCAGCAAACGCATTCGTCAGTTGGAAGAAAAAATGTACCAGCTCGCTCGCGACCTGGAATTCGAAGCCGCGGCGCAGTTGCGCGACGAAATCGGCAAGTTGCGGGAGCGGTTGATCGCTGTTTGATTTGTGGTGTCTGACAGGGCCTCTTCGCGAGCAAGCCCGCTCCCACAGTTGACCGAGTTGTCCAGGCGGACGCGGTCTAATGTGGGAGCGGGCTTGCTCGCGAAGGCGTACGACTGAACGCTATATTCGTCAGCTAAAGCGCTTCCCCCAGCCCTCAACCCACCTCGGCCTACGAGTGATGTGGAGGTAAATACCCCACTCACTGGAGCCGGGCGGCTATCGCCTGTTACCATTCGCCTCTTGTTTGATCTTCGCTTTTTATTCTTTTCGAGACATGCCATGACCACCGTCCGCACTCGCATCGCGCCATCGCCTACCGGGGACCCCCACGTAGGTACCGCTTACATCGCTTTGTTCAACTACTGCTTTGCCAAGCAGCATGGCGGTGAGTTCATCCTGCGGATCGAAGACACCGACCAGTTGCGTTCGACCCGCGAGTCCGAACAGCAGATTTTCGACGCCCTGCGCTGGTTGGGTATCGACTGGAGCGAAGGCCCGGATGTCGGTGGCCCGCACGGTCCTTATCGTCAAAGCGAGCGCGGCGATATCTATCAGAAGTACTGCCAGCAATTGGTCGACTTGGGTCATGCCTTCCCGTGCTTCTGCACGGCTGAAGAATTGGACCAGATGCGCGCCGAGCAAATGGCCCGCGGCGAAACCCCGCGTTACGACGGCCGTGCGCTGTTGCTCTCCAAGGAAGAAGTCGCGCGCCGCCTGGCTGCCGGCGAGCCACACGTCATCCGCATGAAAGTGCCGACCGAAGGCGTGTGCGTGGTGCCTGACATGCTGCGTGGCGACGTCGAGATCCCGTGGGATCGCATGGACATGCAAGTGCTGATGAAGACCGACGGCTTGCCGACGTACTTCCTGGCCAACGTGGTCGATGACCACCTGATGGGCATTACCCACGTTCTGCGCGGTGAAGAATGGCTGCCTTCGGCACCGAAACTGATCCTCTTGTACGAATACTTCGGCTGGGAACAACCGCAGCTGTGCTACATGCCGCTGCTGCGTAACCCGGACAAGAGCAAGCTGTCCAAGCGCAAGAACCCGACCTCGGTGACCTTCTACGAGCGCATGGGCTTCATGCCGGAAGCGATGCTCAACTACTTGGGCCGCATGGGCTGGTCGATGCCGGACGAGCGCGAGAAGTTCTCCCTGCAGGAAATGGTCGATAACTTCGACCTGAGCCGCGTCTCCCTCGGTGGGCCGATTTTCGACATCGAGAAGCTGTCGTGGCTCAACGGCCAGTGGCTGCGTGACCTGCCGGTGGAAGAGTTCGCCGCTCGTCTGCAAAAGTGGGCACTGAACCCTGAATACATGATGAAGATCGCGCCGCACGTGCAGGGCCGGGTTGAAACCTTCAGCCAGGTCGCACCGCTGGCCGGCTTCTTCTTCGCTGGTGGCGTGAACCCGGACGCCAAACTGTTCGAATCCAAGAAGCTCTCGGGCGATCAGGTTCGTCAGTTGATGCAGTTGATTCTGTGGAAGCTGGAAAGCCTGCGTCAGTGGGAGAAGGACAGCATTACCGCGACGATTCAGGCGGTGGTCGAATCCCTGGAGTTGAAGCTGCGTGATGCCATGCCGCTGATGTTCGCTGCGATCACGGGGCAGGCCAGCTCGGTGTCGGTGCTCGATGCGATGGAAATCCTCGGTCCGGACCTGACCCGTTTCCGTCTGCGCCAGGCTATCGACCTGCTGGGCGGCGTGTCGAAGAAGGAAAACAAGGAGTGGGAAAAACTCCTGGGCGCTATCGCTTAAGGCTGTTTAACCTTGTGTAGGAGCTGCCGAAGGCTGCGATCTTTTGATCTTGCTCTTCGGCGCCACCCCCGTTTTTCGGGGGGAGGGCGGTAAGTGATTGTTATGTGGGCAAAAAATTTTAGAAATTGTTAAAAATAAGTTTGACAGCCTTCCGATGCGCCATTAAGATTCGCCCCGTCCTCAGCGATGAGGGGCTATAGCTCAGCTGGGAGAGCGCTTGCATGGCATGCAAGAGGTCGACGGTTCGATCCCGTCTAGCTCCACCAATTTACACTTCAAGGTCTGGCCACACCGGCCTTGAAGCGATCAACACTCAGCGTTGATCAGTTGTATAGAAGGGTTTGCGTCCCCTTCGTCTAGTGGCCTAGGACACCGCCCTTTCACGGCGGTAACAGGGGTTCGAGTCCCCTAGGGGACGCCAGTTTTACAGAAGCGATGTTGCAAGATGTCGCTCCGCCGCGAGGCGAAAAATCCGGGGCTATAGCTCAGCTGGGAGAGCGCTTGCATGGCATGCAAGAGGTCGACGGTTCGATCCCGTCTAGCTCCACCAATTTTACAGTTCAAGGTCTGGCCACACCGGCCTTGAATCGATCAGCTCTCAGCACTGATCAGTTGTATAGAAGGGTTTGTGTCCCCTTCGTCTAGTGGCCTAGGACACCGCCCTTTCACGGCGGTAACAGGGGTTCGAGTCCCCTAGGGGACGCCACGATTACCCGCTCTGCGGGATTTTTAAGGGTCATTCAATTATTGAATGGCCCTTTTGTTTGTCTGGCGTTTGGCCAACTCTCCTTTTTTCTCAAAACTGTTCTTCAGACCAGCGGTCACATCCGCGACTTGCGAAAAATTATTATGAGAATAATATTCTAGTCGTAATATTCGGAGGCAACGATGAACGATAAAAAAGCTCAAACCCGCGAACGCATCCTCAAGGCTGCCAGTGCAGCGCTGATCCAGCGCGGCCCGGCCGAGCCGAGCGTGGGTGAAGTGATGGGCGCAGCCGGCCTGACGGTCGGCGGCTTCTACGCGCACTTCGAAAGCAAGGACGCATTGATGCTGGAAGCGTTCAAGCAACTGCTCAGCCATCGTCGTGGCTTGATCGCCGACATGGATGCCGAGTTGACCGGCGAAGAGCGTCGCGCGTTGGTCGCAGCGTTCTACCTGTCGCGCAAGCACCGTGATTCCACCGAGCAGGCATGTCCGATTCCGGCGTCGGTCGGCGAGCTGGGCCGTCTGCCGGACGAATTTCGTGTGGCATTGAATGAGCATATTGAGTTGATGGTCGCGCAGTTGGCGGCCAGCCCGGAAGAGACCGACAAAGCCTTGGCCGACATGGCCTTGATGGTCGGTGGTTTGGCTCTGGCGCGGGCGCTGGGGCCAGGAGAGTTGTCCGATCGATTGCTGCGCGCCGCCAAGTCGGCGGTGCTGTGACCTAAAGGCATCAGCCTGAGGAGATGAGCGATGAACACGTTGAGCTGGGTTCGTGGCGTTAATGGCACCTTGGGCTGGTTCGCGCCGAAGCTGGTGGCGAGCAAGATGCGCCTGGCGTTCATGACTCCGCGAGAATTGCCGCCGCGTGATTGGGAATTGCCGCTACTGGCGAAATCCGAACGGATCACCTTGCGCTTCGGCCTCTCGGCGCTGCGCTGGGGCCAGGGGCCGGCAGTGTTGTTGATGCACGGCTGGGAAGGCCGGCCAACGCAGTTTGCTTCGTTGATCACCGCGCTGGTCGATGCCGGTTACACCGTGGTTGCCCTGGACGGCCCGGCTCACGGTCGCTCGCCTGGTCGCGAAGCAAATGTGGTGCTGTTCGCCCGAGCCATGCTCGAGGCGGCCGCTGAGTTGCCGCCGCTGCAAGCGGTCATCGGACACTCCATGGGTGGCGCCAGTGCCATGCTCGCAGTTCAGTTGGGCTTGCGCACCGAAACCCTGGTCTCAATCGCCGCCCCGGCGCGAATTCTCGGGGTACTGCGTGGGTTCGCACGCTATGTGCGCCTGCCGCCCAAAGCGCGTTCGGCGTTTATTCGCCAGGTCGAGAAAGACGTCGGCATGCGCGCCGCTGCGCTGGATGTTGCGCGCTATCAGCTCGACATGCCGGGGCTGATCGTCCATGCCGAGGACGACAACTTTGTTCCGGTCAAGGAATCCCAGTTGATCCACGAAGCCTGGTTCGACAGCCGTCTGTTGCGCCTGGAAGAGGGTGGGCATCAGCGGGTGCTGGCCGATCCTCGGGTGATCGACGGCGTTCTTTCGCTGCTGGCCGGTCGCAGTCTGCAATCGCGCCAATCGGCCTGAGCATCCGTTACACTGCCCCGGTCGAAATAATCTGACCAGGAGTGGGGCATGGGCTGGGATCGGGCAACGCCGTTTATCATTGATCTGGAAGTGGGCGCCGAGGACATCGACGGGTTGGGCCATGCGAACAACGCCGTGTACGTGACCTGGCTCGAGCGTTGCGCCTGGCGCCACTCGCAACGGCTTGGCCTGGATCTGGTCGAGTACCGGCGGCTGGACCGGGCGATGGCGGTGGTACGGCACGAGATCGATTATCTGGCGGCGGCCTATGAGGGCGATGAGTTGCAGTTGGCGACCTGGATCGTCGATTGGGACCAGCGTCTGAAAATGACCCGACACTTCCAGTTGAAGCGCCCCAGCGACAACACGACGTTACTGCGGGCGCAAACCACTTTCGTGTGCATCGAACTGTCGACCGGCAAGCCCAAGCGCATGCCGGCGGAGTTTATCGAGGGTTACGGCCCGGCGTTGCAAGTTCCAAGCTGACACGATCCTGTGGCGAGGGGGCTTGCCCCCGTTCGGCTGCGTAGCAGTCGTAAAATTTGGGGGGCGCTACGCAACCCAACGGGGGCAAGCCCCCTCGCCACAGAGGTATGCGCAAGTCTTTCATTAGATTATCCAGTAAACTGCCGCACGTTTTTCGCTGAGTGTGTTTTTCATGCAAATTGCTTTGGCGCCCATGGAGGGGTTGGTCGACAACATCCTGCGGGACGTGCTGACCCGTGTGGGCGGTATCGATTGGTGCGTGACCGAATTTATTCGGATCAACGATCAACTGCTTACGCCTGCCTATTACCACAAGTTCGGCCCGGAACTGCTGACTGGCGCCCGAACCGCGTCCGGTGTGCCGCTGCGGGTGCAACTGCTGGGCTCCGATCCGGTGTGCCTGGCGGAAAACGCCGCGCTGGCCTGCGAGTTGGGTTCCGAGGTCATCGACCTGAACTTCGGCTGCCCGGCCAAGACCGTCAACAAATCCCGTGGCGGTGCGGTGCTGCTCAAAGAGCCTGAACTGCTCAACCAAATCGTTGAACACGTCCGTCGTGCGGTGCCAGCGCACATTCCAGTGACCGCCAAGATGCGCCTCGGTTTCGACAGCCCGGACGGTGCGCTGGTTTGCGCCACGGCCCTGGCTGAAGGCGGGGCGGCGCACATCGTGGTCCACGCGCGGACCAAGACCGATGGCTACAAGCCGCCAGCCCACTGGGAATGGATCCCTCGGGTGCAGGACGTGGTCAAGGTCCCGGTGTTTGCCAATGGCGACATCTGGAGTGTTGAGGACTGGCGTCGTTGCCGCGAGATCAGCGGCGTCGAAGACATCATGCTCGGTCGTGGACTGGTATCGCGCCCGGATCTGGCCCGGCAAATCGCTGCCGCTCGCGCCGGTGAAGACGTCGTTGAGATGACCTGGGCCGAGCTGCTGCCGCTGATTCAAGACTTCTGGCTGCAAGCCAAGGCGCAGATGACGCCACGCCAATCGCCGGGTCGCTTGAAGCAGTGGCTGGCGATGCTGACCCGCAATTATCCCGAAGCGGTAGAGCTGTTCACCGTCCTGCGTCGTGAGACCGAACTGGATAATGTCTCGCGTTTACTGGGGCTGCAGGTGTCTGAAGCGGCCTGAAAAAATCTTGAAATAATCTCTTGAAAAGCAATCAGCGGTCCTTATCTAAGGATTACGCGATGCCGAATTCGGGTCGCGGAGACAAAAAAACTTGCTGATTATGTTCAGGAGATTTGAATCATGAGTACTGCATTTTCCCTGGCCCCACTGTTCCGTTCCTCGGTAGGTTTCGACCGTTTCAACGACCTGTTCGAAACCGCCCTGCGCAATGAGCCAGGCAGCACCTATCCACCCTACAACGTTGAAAAATACGGTGATGATCAATACCGCATTGTCGTAGCGGCCGCCGGTTTCCAGGAAGAAGACCTGGACCTGCAAGTGGAGAAAGGTGTGCTGACCATCAGTGGCGGCAAACGTGACGCGGACGAAAGCGTCACTTACCTGTACCAAGGCATCGCTCAGCGCGCCTTCAAACTGTCGTTCCGTCTGGCGGACCATATTGAAATCAAGGCCGCCGAACTGCGCAACGGTTTGTTGAGCATCGACCTGCTGCGCGTAATTCCGGAAGAGGCGAAAGCCAAACGCATCCCGATCAACGGGACGCAGAAGCCGGCTCTGCAACACTGAGTCAGATGTCTAGTCCTGAAATAGGTTTACACCTGTTTCACCCTAACGCCCGATGCACCGCATCGGGCGTTTTGTATTTCAAAGACAGGTGCGGACGCTC